>JBBDXT010000006.1 GCA_040902225.1 Chloroflexota bacterium | reverse complement strand
GATGATCCCCTTGTAGCGGATCCGCTTGTACTTGCCGCAGTAGCACTCCCAGTCCTTGGTGGGGCCGAAGATGCGCTCGTCGAAGAGACCGTCCTTCTCGGGCTTGAGGGTGCGGTAGTTGATCGTCTCCGGCTTGGTGACCTCACCCGACGACCAGCTCTTGATCTGATCGGGCGAGGCGAGGCTGATGCGGATCGCGTCGAAGTTGTTGACTTCCAGCATGAGTGGCTTACGGCTCCTGCGGCTGACGCCGCTTCTGGCACGGTACGCCAGGGCTGACCAGGCCCCGGCTCGAAATGGACCGATGGGTGGGGCGCGACGCCATCACGGCGCCGCTCCCCGGACTATTCCTCAAATCCCTGGAGGTTGATGCCACCCAGGTCCGGCAGCGGGTAGCTGCCGGTGTCCTCGATGAAGCGGATCTCTTCCTCGTTCTCGTTCAGGATCTCGACCGACAGGCCGAGTGCCTGGAGCTCCTTGATCAACACCTTGAATGACTCCGGAACTCCCGGCGGCTGAATCTCCTCTCCCTTGACGATCGCCTCGTACGTCTGCACGCGGCCCATCACATCGTCGCTCTTGACGGTGAGCAGCTCCTGGAGGATGTTCGCCGCGCCATAGGCTTCCAGCGCCCAGACCTCCATCTCGCCGAAGCGCTGGCCGCCGAACTGCGCCTTGCCACCCAGCGGCTGCTGGGTGATGAGCGAGTAGGGGCCCGTGCTGCGGGCGTGGATCTTGTCCTCCACCAGGTGGTGGAGCTTGAGCATGTAGATGTAGCCGACCGTCACGCGGTGGTCGAACGGCTCCCCCGTCCGGCCGTCGCGCAGGACCGTCTTGCCGTCCTCGCTGACCACCGAGCCCTTGACCGCGGCCGCCTTCTTCAGCGACGCCGTGATCTGCGCCTCGGTCGCCCCGTCGAAGACCGGGGTGGCGGCCTTGAGGCCAAGCACCTTCATGGCCCAGCCGAGATGCGTCTCGAGGATCTGGCCGATGTTCATGCGGCTCGGCACGCCGAGCGGGTTCAGGACGATGTCGACCGGCGTCCCGTCCGGCATGAGCGGCATGTCCTCAACCGGCAGGATCTTGGCGATCACGCCCTTGTTGCCGTGGCGGCCGGCCATCTTGTCGCCGACCGCGATCTTGCGCTTCTGGGCCACGCTGACGCGGACCAGGCGGTTCACGCCCGGTAGCAGCTCGTCGCCACTCTCGCGGCTGAACTGGCGGACGTCGACCACGATGCCGCGCTCGCCGTGCGGCAGTCGCAGCGAGCTGTCCTTCACCTCTCGCGCCTTCTCGCCGAAGATGGCTCGCAGGAGACGCTCCTCGGCGGTCAGCTCGGTCTCGCCCTTGGGCGTGATCTTGCCGACCAGGATGTCGCCGGGGGTCACCTCGGCCCCCTCGTAGATGATCCCGTCCTCGTCGAGGTTGCGCAGGCTCTCCTCACCGACGTTCGGAATGTCCCGCGTGATCTCCTCGGGTCCCAGCTTGGTGTCGCGGGCCTCGATCTCGTGCTTCTCGATGTGGATCGACGTGAACAGGTCCTCGCGGACGAGCCGCTCGCTGATCACGATCGCATCCTCGTAGTTGCCGCCCTCCCAGGGCAGGAAGGCGACCAGGATGTTCTGGCCCAGCGCCATCTCGCCCTGGTCGGTGCTCGACGAGTCGGCCAGGACCTGCCCGGCCTGCACGCGGACGCCAACGTCGACAATCGGTCGCTGGTTGATGCAGGTCCCCTGGTTGCTGCGCAGGAACTTCTTGAGGTGATACGTGTCGCGCACGTCCCCCTCGTCGCGCTCGACCTGGATGTCGGCCGAGGTGACGCTCACGACCGTCCCACCAGCCTCCGCCACGACCACCTGCTGGCTGTCGAAGGCGGCCCGGTACTCGACGCCGGTTCCCACCACCGGGGCCTCGGGCTGAAGCAGCGGAACCGACTGGCGCATCATGTTCGAGCCCATCAGCGCCCGGTTGGCGTCGTCGTGCTCGAGGAACGGGATCATGGCGGTCGCCACGCTGACGATCTGCTTGGGGCTGACATCCATGTAGTCCACGTCCTCGTTGACCTGGACATGGAACTCGTCGCGATAGCGGACCATCACGCGGTCCTCGATGAAGTGGTTCCCATCATCGAGCGGCGCGTTCGCCTGCGCGATGTAGAACTTCTCCTCCTCGTCGGCTGCCAGGTACTTGATCTCGGAAGTGACCACGGGCACGATCCGAACCGAGGCCAGCTTGTTCTCCTTGATGGCCGCCCAGAGCTCGTCGTCGATCCCGGCGCCGGCCTTGGCCAGCTTCTTGCCGTGGTCGCCGACGATCAGGTCTTCGGCCAGCACCTCCCCCAGTGCGTCCGCCTGCTTGTCGCGATACGAGACGAACTTGCGCACCTCGCGGTACGGCGTCTCGATGAAGCCGTGCTCGTTGATCTTGCCGTAGGTCGCCAACGAGCCGATGAGGCCGATGTTCGGCCCTTCGGGGGTCTCGATCGGGCACATCCGGCCGTAGTGCGACGGGTGGACGTCGCGCACGTCGAATCCGGCGCGCTCGCGCGACAGGCCGCCCGGGCCCAGCGCGGAGAGGCGGCGCTTGTTGGTCAGCTCGGCGAGCGGGTTGGTCTGGTCCATGAACTGGGACAGCTGGCTGCCGCCGAAGAACTCCTTCATCGCCGCCACCACCGGGCGGATGTTGATGAGCGAGTTCGGCGTGGCCTGCTCGGCATCGGTGATCGTCATCCGCTCCTTGACGACCCGCTCCATGCGAAGCAGCCCGATGCGGAACTGGTTCTGGATCAGCTCACCGTTGGCGCGGATGCGCCGATTGCCGAGATGGTCGATATCGTCGCCGGTGCCACGGCCGTTGTTGAGCTCGATCAGCTTGCCGATGATCGCCACGATGTCGTTGCGGCTGATGACGCGCGACTCGCGCGTGGTCTCGCCGCCCTCCGCGGGCAAGGCGATCTTCAGCTTGCCCGCGACATCGGCGAGCGCCTTGTTGAGCTTGTAGCGGCCGACCCGGCCGAGGTCATAGCGGCGGAAGTTGAAGAAGAGGCTCTGCACCAGCGCCCGCGCGTTGTCGACGGTGGGCGGATCGCCGGGGCGCAGCTTCTTGTAGACCTCGATCAGGGCCTCGTCCTGGGTGGCGGCGGGGTCCTTGTCGAGCGTCAGCGAGACGTATGGGTGCTCGGGGTGGTCGTCTGCCGGGCCGAAGGTGCGGAGCATCTCGGCGTTGTCCTCGACGCCCACAGCGCGCAGCAGCGTCGTGACCGGGATCTTCCGCTTTCGGTCGACCTTCACGCTGAGCAGGTCCTTGTTGCTGGTCTCGAACTCGAGCCAGGCGCCACGATTCGGAATCACCTTGGCGGCAAACAGGATGCGCCCGGTGGCGGGATCCTCTGCCCCGGTGTAGTAGACGCCAGGCGAGCGGACGAGCTGCGACACCACGACCCGCTCGGCGCCGTTGATGATGAAGGTGCCCTGCTCCGTCATCCACGGGAAATCGCCCATGAAGACGGTCTGGTGCTTGACCTCGTCGGTCTCCTTGACGATCAGGTCGACCTCGACCTTGAGCGGCTTGGAGTAAGTCAGGTCACGAGTGCGACACTCGTTCTCATCGAACTTCGGCTCTTCGAAATAGTAATCGCGGAAGTGCAGCTCGAGATTCTTGCCGGTGAAGTCGGTGATCGGGGTGATCTCGTCCAGCAGTTCGCGAAGGCCGGTCTGGACGAACCAATTGAAGGATTCGGTCTGGGTCTGGATCAGGTTCGGGAGGGGAAGGACCTCCGGAATATGTGAGAAGTTTTCACGAATCGGGGCCAGCTCAAATCGGCTGGCTGACTCGGCCAATGCCATTCAGGACTCCTCGAAGAGGACATGGTGGGGCGCGGACACGCGAACGAGCAGTTTAGATCAGACCGATGCGCTTCGTCAAGTGAAGCGGTAACCACGGTAGTGCATCAGTTTGATCCGCGGAAGTAGGCTGGTGGCCTAGGGGTCAGTAGTCGCAGAAGGGAGCGGTCAGACCATGCGGGGAGTCGAGTGCGATGTTCCAAACTGCGCGCATCTCCACGCCGAGGATGACGACCAGCTAGTTCAGGAAGCGATGCGCCACTCGCAAGAAGTCCATCCGGAGGAGGAGTTCCCGGAGTCGGCGGCTCGTGAGTTCGTGCAGAAGGGTGCCTTTGACGACACTCAGCACATGGCGGGTGGCGGCACCACTAGCGGCTAGTCGAGCAGCGCTGCGATCTCCTCACAGGTCCAGATGTGATTGCTGATCCCCGCCGCCATCGCGGGGGTCTGAGGATAGGGGTTCGCAAGCGATCGATGAGGTCGGGCGAAGTTGTAGTGCATGTGGTGCAGCGCCACCGCCGCCGCGTGATTGCGGAGCTTCTTTGAGAAGGCGTTCGTGAGGCGGGTGAAGCGGCGACTGCTCATCCGCAGGGTCAGGTTCGACCGCTCGATGTAGCTGGTGCTGATGCGGTCCGGGTCCGGGGAGCCTTGGATCACCCGGACCTCTTGGCTGGTGACGACCTGCGGGCTGTACTTGCGGGCTTGCGGGGCGTCGTCGCGGCCGTCGGAGCCGTAGGTCTTAATGAGCATGGCGTAGTCAACGTTCCGCCCAAACTCACGCTCGATCGCGGTCAGGTAGCCAAGGTGTCCATCGGTCGTCAACTGCACCCGGTTCGCGAGCCGGGAGCCAAGGTCGGCGATGAAGGCATAGGCGTCGTCGGCCTCGCGGGTTCCCACCAGCCACGCTGGGATGAGCTTCGTGTCTGCATCAATGGCGGTCCAGGTCCACACGTCGCCGTAGCCGACCTTCCCGGCATACTGCTCGGGGACGTTCTTCTGCTTGGCATGGCAGAAGGCCCAAATCTCGTCGCACTCGATGTGCGTCGAGTTCAGGTTGCGGAGCGTCCCGCTCTGGTACTCGGTGGCTGCGTCGCCAAGCTCGACCAGCAGCTTCATGATCGTGTTCTGCGCGAACCCGGTCATGCGGCTGGTGGAGCGGATGGAGTTTCCCTCAACCAGCGTGCGGATGATCTGCGCTCGTTCGGTGCAGCTCAACCTGTTCATACTGCGATGATGCTTGAGGATCGTGACAGCAGTGTGTCGCGATGCTTGAGCACCACGAAAACAGGCGTGCTAGACTGAGAATCGGTGGTGGAGGCGGCGGGAATCGAACCCGCTGCGTCGGGCGCTAACCCCAGCGCAGCGCGGCCAGCGCCGCCCCCACCGCTTCTAGTCCGCTTCCCCCGAAGCGTCGGCCTCAGACGCTGGTCTAGACGCAGCGCGACGCGCCCGCCCGATGATGCGCCGGGCCTGGCCGATGGCATCCCACGCCTTCTGGTACTCGTCCTCGTCCTCGATCAAGTCGAGTTGGGTGAGGTCGAATACCAAGCTGTCTCCCGAGTCCGCGCCCAGCTCGGCTGAACGCTTCGTGTGAGTCGTCCCGGTTGATCCGCGAAGGCGGACCTGCCGGCCCCCGACCTGTCGCCCAGGGGACCCATTTGCCCGCATGGCACGCTGGCGCGGAGCCTCTAAGACCGGCATTCCGGCTGCGCGACACAGACCGAGGAACAGCATCACCATCCGCTCGGATTGCGAACGTGGCTGGTATCGGCGGAATTGCGAAATGATGGTGGCTTGGGTGTCTTGGGCTGGGTCAATCCGGCTGAGATCGGCGCTGTATGCATCGCGAATCCTTGCCGCGAGCAGTTCTCGCCATTCCTCGTCCGTCGCAGCGGCGATGGCCTCAAGAGCGTCGGTCGGTTCGCCATTCGGGTGAATCAATCCGAGAAAGCGAAGGGCATCCAGCACTCGACCCCGACTGGCACCAGTGATTCTGGCGACATCCAGGAATTCGGGGTCAATGGCCTCCGGCAGATTGATACGCCGGATACGCTCGATGACGCCGACTACGTTCGCAGCAGCCGCGTAGGGACGGTGATTATCGTTGGTGACAAGTTGTTCGCGGTCGATCATCAGGGCTTGCTCCTGTCCATACCCTTATGATACCAGGCGTGTCAAGGCCACTGGTCCGCCATTCCTCGGATACGATACCTTGCCACGCCCGGAGCGAGCACGCAACGTGCTCAGCGTCAGTTCGCTCGGGGTTCCATATCATGACCATTCTACCGACTGTTTCGGTATCTAGGATCAAGGGTGGCGTTGCAGCCCGCGCAGTACAGTTTGCCCTTGCGGCTCACGGGTCAGACGCAGAGGAGGCAACGCAGCGAGTAGCTCGTGCGGTAGGTATCTTCGCACGATCGATCGCCAGGAGAGGCGATGTGAAGGAGGTTCTGTCTCGTCTGGGGGTAGAGTGGAATGCCGATGGCGACGGGCTCTTGGTGGAGCCACGTGTTATCGGGATACAGCACTAGGAGTTCGTTCGCGGACTCCACCGCGCAGCAGCGGCTTGCTTGGCAATCTCCTTGCGTCGCTCGGGAGTCAACTTCTCAGCGCGCTTCTTGCCGCCGATCAGCCCGCCGCGCCTTCCTAGCTCGACGGCAGCAGGGTCTTTCACCCGCTCAGGTTCGGATTGCCGCTCACCCGTGAACAAGTCCAAGGTCGCCTTGGCTCGCTGGTTCACGTCGCGCGGCATCTTCTGTTTCTTCACCGCTCAAGCATGCGGCACGCGAGGGGCGGGAGTCAAGCCGAGGGCCGATCAAACTGATGCACTACCGGTAACCACATGCCGGCAGGGGGCTGCGCGGTCGGACGCCTCGCAACAAGACTGCAATACTTCTCTGGCACGCGGGGGGATCCCAGCACCCCCGGCGCCCACAACATGCATGACTGGACTCAGACTCAGGAGGAAGCTCATGGTGGACGAAGAGCGCGTGGTCGAGCAACAGAGCGTGACCACACCACCAGCCCAACCAGCCCCACCAGCGGATACCGCCGCATCTCCCGAACCGGTGCGCTATCCGAATGCGACCGTCACCCAGGGATCGGTTGTCACCGAGACGGTCCGTCGTTCGCCCAGTGGAGCCGAGACCGCCCGACGCGTCGTCGTCTTCGTCTTCGGGATCATCCAGGCCCTGATCGTGATCCGGATCGTCCTGCTGTTGGCCGATGCCAACCAGGAGAACCAGCTCGTGAGCTTCATCTATGACCTCAGCGCATTCTTCGTCGGCCCGTTCGAGGGGATCCTGAATACGAACGCCGTGCGATCCGGCGCATCGGTCTTCGACATTGCGGCCCTCGTGGCGCTCATTGGCTGGACAGTCCTCGAAGTCCTGATCATCGCCGGGATCGGGATCGCGCGACGCGAGCCGTAGCAAGACGGACTTGGACGATGCTTGATCGTGGACCCTGACCGCTCTACACGCCCAGGTGAGGAGCTCGGATGAACAACCAGCCACTCGTGCTCGTCGCGGATGACGAGCCCCGCATCACCAAGCTGGTCGCCATCAGCCTGAGCGATGAGGGCTTCCGCGTCGTCACCGCCGGCGGCGGGGAGGAGGCCCTGCGCAAGGCCGAGGAGATGCGTCCCGACATCGTCCTGCTTGACGTGGTGATGCCGGACCTGGACGGCATCGAAGTGATGCGTCAGCTGCGCGAATGGCGGCCGGTGCCCGTCATCCTGCTCACCGCCAAGGGCTCGACCTCCGACAAGGCGAAGGGCCTGGACCTGGGTGCGGACGACTACATCGCCAAGCCCTTCCATCCGGACGAGCTCGCCGCGCGGGTTCGAGCCGTGCTGCGCCGCGCCGCGGGCATCGCACCATCTGGCGGGCTCCTCCACATCGGCGACGTCGAGATCGACCTAGAGCGGCGAATGATGACCCGCAACGGCCAGCTCGTGCAGCTGAGCAGGACGGAGTGGTTGCTCCTGCAGCACCTCGCCGCGAACGCAGGCAAGGTCGTCCTGCATACGGAGCTGCTGACTAAGGTGTGGGGTCCCGAATACCGCGACGACCTCCAGTACCTGCGGGTCTGGATCAGTCGCGTGCGTCGCAAGCTCGGCGCCCTGCCGGGCGAGCCCGGCCCGATCACCACCTTTCAGGGCATCGGCTACGTCCTGAACGTGGACGAGACCCCGCCACTCGAGCTGCCGCTCGACGGCGCGGAGGTCGGCGACGCCCGACCGGCAAGCGGTCATGCCTCCTGAGCCGGCCGGCCAGACGTCCGCTGGCATCCTGATCTCGCTCGATGCGCTGGTCGTCCAGCGCGCCGATCTGCCGACGGCCATCGAGGAGGCACCGGTTGCCCTGAGGCGAATCGGCTGGATCGGGCGCCCCATCATCCTGGTGGGTCACCAGGTCGCCGGTCGTGACCTGCCGGTGGATGTGCGGGAGCGGGAGGCGTGGGTTCGAGCCGCATTCGGCAGCGGGGCGTACGGGGTGGTCCCCTTCGAGGATCCATCCACGGAACGTGGTCTCGGCCAGGAGGGCGAAGGGGTGGAGCGATGGAGCGAGATCCGGGACGCCCAGCACGGAACCTGGCTGCTGACCGATCGCCCACGCCAGGTGAGTGCCGCACGCAAGGCGGGCCTGAAGGTGATCCTGATCGGGCCGCCCGATCCTCAGCCCCGCGGTCAGCGGCCGGATTACCAGGCGAGAGACCTCCGCGATGCGGTCGGGCATCTGCTGACCATGGATGTCTTTGCCGGACCGACTACGACGCTTGGCACGCAGCGAGCACAGCAGGGAACTTGAGCCGCAGCGCTTGACTTCCCGCGCCGAGGATCGCACGATTCCGGTCCCACATCGCGTAGGAACGGCTGATCGAATGATCGTCAGGGTCCTGAGCGTTCGCATCGCGCAAGGTCGCGGAGCTGAGTTCCACGCGTTCATTCGCGAGCGCGGGCTTCCGCGGATCCAGGCGCATCCGGGACTCGTCTCGGTCCACGTCGGGCGCCGGACGGAGGGGCATGACGAATTCGCCATCGTGGTCACTACCTGGACCGATTGGCACGCCTTGACCGAAGCCCTCGGTCCCGATCCGTCGCAGCCCTATCTGCTGACCCTGGAATCTGGCCTTGTGGACGAGGCCACCGTGGAGCATTTCGAGGCAATCGACCTCCCGCCCAGCCCGCACGTCCAGGCCGCCGCGGAGGGAAGCGACGTCCGCCTCGTCGCCCCACCCCTGACCTCCTGAGGGCTCATCGCCCACGAAGCGGGATTTGTCATGGCCGTGCAACGCGTCTGGGCGCTCCGGAGGGCCCGCGTGTTGCATCGGCTGGCCGACCATCTGCCCGATAGAGCACAGATGAGGAGCCACCCGTGGCCATCCGCACGCCCGATTCCCCCCGGCTCCCACAACCGGGATGGCGCCTGACCGGGTTCGCATCCATCGGGCTCGGCGCCGGCCTGTTCACCGCAGATGCGCCGTTTGCGGTGCTCGCGGCCGCCTTCGTGCCGGCATTGATCTCGATGGTGGTCATTGCCGCGCATTCGAGCATGGAGCCCCGCCATGAAGACCGGGTCGCAAAGCCCGGCTCGACCTGAGATAGTGGGACGACTCACAGCTGACAAGGTGCTGATGACAGCTCCGGCGCGCACGACGAGCAGTCCCACGCGAGGCAAGGATGCCGTTGCGCCGGCCGTCCTGCCCGGGATCGAGTTCCACGCCTTCCTCGATACCTTCGGGGTAGCCGTCTACACGACCGATGCTGACGGCGGGATCACCTACTTCAACGAGGCGGCCGTGGCACTGTGGGGGCGCCGCCCTGACCTTGGCGAGCGGTGGTGCGGCTCGTGGCGCCTGTACTGGCCCGACGGGCGGCCGATGGCTCACGACGAATGCCCGATGGCCATCGCGCTAACGGAGAACCGGCCGGTCCGCGGTGCGGAGGCTGAGCTCGAGCGTCTCGACGGCACGCGCGCTGTCTTCATGGCCTACCCGACCCCCCTGCACGACCACGGCGGCCGCACGGTCGGCGCCGTGAACGTGCTGGTCGACGTCACCGAGCGGCGGAAGGCCGAGGAGGCGCTGCGGGCCGCGGCCGAGGCGCTCGCCGCGTCGAACATGGTCAAGGACGAGTTCCTGGGCCTGGTGTCGCACGAGCTCCGGACTCCAGTGACTACGATCTTCGGCAACGCGCACCTGCTGCGGGGCAGGGCCGGGCTGCTCGCCACGGAAGAGACGGACTCGATGCTGACCGACATCGCTGACGAGTCCAACCGTCTCCTCGGCATCATCGAGAACCTGCTGCTGCTGACGCGCCTCGGATCCGGGACACCACCGGACCAGGAGCCGCAGCTGATCGCACATGTGACCCGCAATGCGGTGGAGGGCTATCGCCAGCATCACCCTGAGCGCTCCATCTCCCTCGAGGTCGAGCCGGGTCAGATGGTGGTCGAGGCCGATCGGGGCCACCTGGAGATGCTCCTCGACAATCTCCTGACCAACGCGACCAAGTACAGTCCCGCGTCGACCGAGATCGAGGTCAAGGTCACCAATGACGAGCGCGACGCATGCGTGACCGTCCTCGATCGAGGGATCGGCATCGGTGACGCCGACACAAGCCAGCTCTTCACGGCCTTCTACCGGACCGAGACCGCCAAGCTGCGGACAGCCGGCCTCGGCATCGGCCTCGCCGTCTGCCAGCGCATCGTCGACTCGCTGGGCGGCCGAATCTGGGCTCGCCCCCGGGATGGTGGCGGGACCGTGGCTGGATTCGCGCTCCCCCTCGCCGTGGTCTCGCCGGACTGAGCCATATCGGCGGCGACGCGCCGCATGGGGGTGAGCGCATCGGCCAGAATGCCTCGGAGCTTCGCTGGCGCGGAGACGTGATGGGAGGCAGGTCGATGATCCGGGATCGCACCGCGGCGGCGCTCGTGGCCGAGGCCTTTGGAACGTTCCTCTTCTTCTTCGTGGGCGCGGGCTCCGTGGTGCTCGGCGACTACCTCGCCGCCAACGGCGGGAGCGGCCCGGGCCTCCTGGGCGTCGCCCTGGCCCACGGGCTTGCCCTCGCCGTCCTGGTCTCGGCGCTGGGGGCGGTCTCCGGCGGCCATTTCAACCCCGCGGTCACGCTCGGCGTGTGGATCATGGGCAGGATCACGCCAACGCGCGCGGCCCTCTACGTGGTAGCGCAGCTGGTCGGCGCGCTCGCCGCCGGCCTGGCGCTGAAGGTGGTCTTCGCCGATTCCTGGCAGGCCTCGAACATCGGCGCTCCGGCGCTCGGTGCCGGAATCACGCCGGTCCTGGGGATCGGCATCGAGGCAGTGCTCTCCGCGCTCCTGGTCCTGGTCGTCATCGGGACCGCCGTCGACCCGCGCGGACCGAAGATCGGCGGCCTGGCGATCGGGCTCGCGGTCGCGGCGGACATCCTGGTCGGCGGCCCGTTGACCGGCGCGGCGATGAATCCGGCGCGCTGGTTCGGCCCCGCCGTCGCCGCAGGCGCCTACGCAGATTGGTACGTGTGGTGGATCGGCCCGGCCATCGGTGCCGCTGCTGCCGCGCTGATTTACCGGACCACCCTGGCGGAGGCCACCTAGCGGACCTCAACCGCGGCGCCGGCCTCGGCGAGCTTCTCCTTGACCGCCTCGGCCTCCTCCTTGGCAACCCCCTCCTTGACGGCCTTCGGCGCGGCGTCGACCAGGTCCTTGGCCTCCTTGAGGCCGAGGCCGGTCAGCTCGCGAACTGCCTTGATGACCAGGATCTTGTTCGGGCCGACCTCGGTCAGCACCGCGTCGAACTCGGTCTGCTCCTCCGCGACTGCCGGCGCGCCGGCCCCGTCTCCGCCCGCGGCCGGTGCCGCAGCCGCTGCCACCGGGGCAGCCGCGGTCACGCCGTAGCGCTCCTCGAATGCCTTGACCAGCTCTGAAAGCTCCAGAACGGTCATGCCGTCGATCGCCTCGAGGATCTGGTCCTTGCTCGTCGTCTTGGTAGCCATGTCGTGACTCGCTCCCTTTCTCGTCAGGCGGCGCTGCCGCCCTCGCTTGCTCGCTTCTGGTCGGCCACTGCGCTGAGCACGCCGACGAGATTTCGAAGAGTTGCGGCCAGGACCCCGGCCATCCCCGCGATCGGAGAGGCCATGGCTCCGGCCAGGCGGCCGAGCAGCACGTCGCGGCTCGGCAGGCTCGCCAGCTGCTGGAATACCGCGGCGTCGACCGCCACTCCGCCCAGCAGGCCACCCCGCAGGGCGACCACCTTGGAATACGGGCGGAGGGCGTCCTGCAACGCCTTCGCCAGGGCCGTCTCGTCGCCGGAGCTTGCGGCCACGGCGGTCGGGCCGGCGAGCAACGACGTCAACTCGGCGCGGCCCGCCTCCACGGCGGCGATCTTCAGCAGGCGATTCTTGGCGACGTGCAGCTCCACGCCATTGGCGCGCAGCGACCTCCGTACCGACTGCATCTCGGAGACCTTGAGGCCCCGGTAATCGGCCACGGCCAGCGCGGAGCTGGAGCGGAGCATCTCCGTCAGCTCGGCGATCGCCTGGCGTTTCGCATCGGTCGGCATCGTGTTGTCCTCTCGAACCTCCGTGACATCAAAAAACGGTCCCGCGCACGCATCGGCACGAGGACCGTCTCCGGTCGTCTCACTGCCTCGGCGTGCCGCCGGCTCTCTTCGGCCGGCGATTGGCCCGGGGCTTGCACCCGGAGCACAACGCTGTCTGTGGCTTCTCGGCTGTCCCGATGATCTGGTCGGATGACCTCCTAGGCGCTGGCCGCCGCCAGCGCGGACGGGATGTCGATTCGCAATCCGGGGCCCATGGTAGGGGCAACCGTCAGCGTCCGCATGTAGGTGCCCTTGGCGCCGCTTGGCTTCGCCCGTTGTACGGCGTCCACGAGCGTCGCAATGTTGGCCGACAGCTGGTCAGGCGTGAAGCTGGCCTTCCCGACCGGAGCATGCACGATCCCGGCGCGGTCGACCTTGAACTCGATCCGGCCGGACTTGATCTCGCTTACCGCCCGCTCGATGTCGAAGGTGACCGTGCCTGCCTTCGGATTCGGCATCAGGCCGCGCGGCCCGAGCTTCTTGCCCAGCCGGCCGACCGTTCCCATCATGTCGGGCGTCGCGATCGCCACGTCGAATTCGAACCAGCCGTCGTCGATCTTCTTGACGAGGTCATCGCCGCCCACCTCATCGGCTCCGGCGCGGAGGGCATCCTGCGCCTTCTCGCCCTGGGCGAAGACGATCACGCGGGTGCTGCGACCGGTGCCATGCGGCAGGACGACGGTGCCCCGCACCAGCTGGTCGGCGTGGCGGGGATCGATGCCGAGCCGCAGATGCAGCTCCACCGTGGCGTCGAACTTCGCGATTGAGACCCGCGGCAGCAGCTCGCAGGCCTCACCGATCAGGTAGCGACGATCGGGCTCGACCAGCTTGGCCGCGTCGATGTACTTCTTGCCGTGCGGCATCAGTCGGTCACCTCGATGCCCATGCTGCGCGCCGTGCCAGCCACGATTCGCATGGCGTGCTCGACGTCGTTGGCGTTCAGGTCGGCCATCTTGGTCTCGGCGATCTCGCGCAGCTGGCGCTGCGAGACCATGCCGACCTTGGTGCGGTTCGGCTCGGCCGAGCCGCTCTCGACCCCGGCCGCGCGCTTGAGGAGTGCTGCCGCCAGCGGCGCCTTGGTGACAAAGGTGAAGGATCGGTCCTCGAAGACCGTGATCTCGGCCGGCACGACGTAGCCCGACTGGCTGGCCGTGCGCTCGTTGAAGGCCTTGATGAACTCCATGATGTTGATGCCGTGCTGACCGAGCGCCGGCCCAACCGGGGCCGCTGCGGTGGCACGGCCGGCAGGGGCCTGGATCTTGAGAATGGCGCGAATCTTCTTGGCCATGGCTAGAGCTTGTCGATTTGCAGGAAGTCGAGCTCGACCGGCGTCTCGCGGCCGAAGATGCTGACCAGCACCTTGACCTTGTTGCGCTCCGGATTGACCTCGTCGACGGTGCCGATGAACTCGGCGAAGGGGCCATCCTTGACGCGCACGCTCTGGCCCTTCGTGAACTGGAGCTTGAACTTGGGCGCCTCGACCCCCATCTGCTTGAGGATCTTCTTGACCTCGCCCTCCATCAGCGGGGTGGGTCGGTTGCCGGATCCGACGAAGCTGGTCACGCCGGGCGTGTTGCGCACGACGTACCAGGACTCATCGGTCATGACCATCTCGACCAGCACGTACCCGGGGAAGACCTTCTTGTTGACGGTCTGGCGCTGGCCGTTCTTGATCTCGATCTCCTCCTCCATCGGCACCAGCACCTGGAAGATCTGATCCTCCACGCCCATCGACTCGATGCGGTGCTCGAGGTTGGCCTTGACCTTGTTCTCGTAGCCGGAGTAGGTGTGGATCACGTACCACTGCTTGGTGGTCCGCTCGGCGGCATACGGATCGTCCGGCTGGGGCGCCTCACGCGACAGGCGTGCCGCCTGGCGCGCCTCGTTGCGCGCCTCGGTCTCGGTCGCCTGCTCGGTGGTCTGCTCGTCCTTCATCACAGCACCTGGTCAACGAGGGCATGGAAGGCGGTGTCGAGCACCGCCACGTAGGCCCCGACCGCGATCGACACGGCGACCACGATGAGCGTGAGGTTGACGACCGTCTGGCGCGTGGGCCAGGCGACCTTCTTCAACTCGGACCAGGCCTCGGAGAGGTACTGGCGAATGCCGCGAAACACGATGGCTTCAGCTCGCTCCTGCTGTGATGGTTCTCGATTGACCGATGAAGCTGGCAGGGGCGACAGGACTTGAACCTGCAACCGCTGGTTTTGGAGACCAGTGCTCTACCAATTGAGCTACACCCCTACCGACGCGCTCTGCCTACTTCGTCTCCCGGTGCAGCGTGTGCTGACGGCATCGCGGGCAGAACTTGTTGAGCTCCATCCGGCCGGGGTCGTTTCGCTTGTTCTTGCGGGTGCTGTACGTGCGCTCCTTGCAGGTCGTGCACGCCAGCGAGATGACGGGTCGATTTTCGGCTTTGGCCACGGTGCGATGTCCTCGTCAGTCGCCCGTCGCCGCCCACGCCAAACAAGGGCTGGTCACCGGGGGAAAGCGCGCTGATTCTAGGCTGGCTCCGAGGCCGATGTCAACGCGACCATGCTGGCTGGGCTGCGCTGGGGTCGCCCCGAATGACCGCCAGGTTGTCACTTCCGACCTATCACCGTCGTCGTTGATCGCTGGGCGAGGCATCGGCGCAGTTGGTTGGACTTGCTGACCAGTCGGAAGGTCAGGGGTGGACCTTCGAATGGTCGAACTGATCACCCGGCGGTCCTGTCGAGCACGGTCACGCCTAGCCCCGAGGCGTTGCTGCTCCGCAATCCATCCGCTCCGCTGATCAGGCCGGCGCGGCACCCGGCGGCTCGGCCTGCTTGCGTCGGACCAGCACGACCCGGGTGAAGGGGAGCCGGATGTCGCTGAAGACCTCGATGCTGACCAGGAAGCCGACGAAGATGAACACGATCCCCACCAGCTCGCCCAGGAAGAAGCTCCAGGTGATGCCAAAGCGGTTGAGGCCGCTGGTCAGGCCCGGCACGAACCCGCCGAGCGCGATCAGGAGGGTGGCGGGTACGCGGGAGTTCAGCGTTCCGGCTCGGAAGGAGCGGATCGCGCCGGGTATCGAGGCGAAGAAATTGACGACGACCGCGGCCGCACGGCCGATCGCTCCGATCACCGGCGGCCCATCCTCGATCCGCAGCAGGCGCCGCTTCGGCATGAAGATGTAGGCCGAGTAGACCGCTCCGAACACGAGCGCGAACGCGCCGGTGATGTTGAAGGGCGGCGTCAGGATCCGCAGATCGCTGGGGAAGGCGGTCCCCACCGGGACTCCCGTCGTCGGGTCGAGGGCGTATCCGGGAGCCGGCAGCGGAACCGACAGCACCAGGACGGTCACGATGGCCGAGGCGACGCCCAGGATGCCGGCCGCAAGGGGTGCCACCAGCCGCCGATCGAAGCGGGTCGCGACGGCGAGCGCCAGCGCTCCCACGGTCGAGAAGGCCACCACGGTCAGGACGGCGCCGTCCGTTGTGGGCACCCCCTCCTTGGCGCGGGCCGCCGCGGCGAGGATGCTGAACAGACCGCCGGCGAAGAGGCTGAAGGCCACGAAATATCCGAATCGCGTGCGGTTGAGCAGGAAGACGGTGCCAAGCCCCAGGTAGGCGGCGACACCGAATGCCCCGATCAGGTACCAGGTCCGGTAGAGCGGTTCGCTCCAGCCAAAGGCGCTGCCCAGGAACTCGGTCCCGGCGCTGATCCCGTACCAGAGCAGGCCGATCGTCCACACCAGCTGGTACGGCTGACGTCGGCGCAGCCACTGGTCTCCGACCATCGCGGCGAAGATGAATGAGAAGACCGACGAGAGGAGCGGCAGCGCAATGTTCACCGCGGATCCGACCTCCTACCAGACGTCTGCTGCGATTGGCCACCCACGATGGGTGGAGCCCACGTCCGGGCTCGAACCGGAGACCTCGTCCTTACCAAGGACGTGCTCTGCCAACTGAGCTACGTGGGCGCGCGCAGATTCTGCGGGAAGGGTGAGATGACAGGCAACCATGTGCCTATCTTGGCAAATCTCGGTATCGGATCGCTTCCCGGTTGGACGATGGTGGGCAGGGAGGGAATCGAACCCCCACAGTCGAAGACGGCTGATCTACAGTCAGCGGAGCTCACCACCTGCTCAACCTACCCACGCCTTCGATCGGCAGGTGGTGCGCTGCCGACCGAGCCGGCAGTATAGCGAACGACCGATCGGCGGCTCAACCGGCGGCGAGGATGGAGCCGACGGAGGGAGTCGAACCCACAACCGGTGGTTTACAAAACCACTGCTCTACCGTTGAGCTACGTCGGCGTCGCGCCCGATTCTAGTCGAGCCCCCGCCGCTCGCTGACGAACCACCTCGAACAACAGCAGCGCGCCCGCCGTGGCGGCGTTGAGGCTCGCGATCCTGCCCGCCATCGGGAAATGCACCAGCAGGTCGCAGCGCCGGCGCATGGCGCCTGATACGCCGCTCCCCTCGCTGCCGACCACGATCGCGATCGGTCCAGTCAGGTCCGCGTCCCATGCTGCCGTCGGGGCATCCTGGTCCGCGGCGATCAGCCGGATGCCTCGCTCCTGGAGCTCCCGCGCCGTCTCGCCCAGGCCGTTGACGCGCGCGAGGAGGAGGTGTTCGCTGGCTCCGGCAGAGGCCTTGACCGCCGCAGCCGAAAGGGGCGCGGCGCCACGCTCCGGGAAGATGACGCCGTCCACGCCCGCCGCCTCGGCCGAGCGCAGCAGGGTGCCGAAGTTGGTCGGGTCCTGCAGGTGCTCGAGGACGAGCAGGAGCGGGTCGTGCGCCCGCTTCGTTGCTGCCGCGAGGAGCTCGGCGAGGTCGGCAAACTGGCGCTCCGCCACCTCCAGCAGGACGCCCTGGTGACCGTCAAAGCCGGCGAGCTGCCGCAGGCGATTCGCATCGACCGTCTCCACCGGCACCGATGCCGACCGCGCGGCGGCCAGGACTTCGTTCAGCTCCGGGCCTGGGCGGGCGCTGTGGGCAACAAGCAACCGAGTGGCCGGTCGTCCCGCAGCCAGCGCCTCGACCACCGGCCGACGGCCGCCGATCCAATCGGTCATGCGTGGGCGATGACGGCCACCGCGAATGCAGCGATCCCCTCCGCGCCTGCAAACCCGAGCCCGTCCGCGGTGGTCCCCTTCACACCCACCGCACCGGCCTCGATGCCGCACAGCTCCGCCAGCCGCGCCGCCATCTCCACCCGCCGAGGCTCGATGGCCGGGTGGGCGGCCACGATCGTCAGGTCGACCGAGACCGGCCGCCAGCCCGCCGCGTGCAGGGTCGAGACAGCCCCGCGCAGAAGCTCGCCGGAGTCGGCGTCTGCCCAGCGGGCATCGTCCGGCGGATAGAGGCTGCCGATGTCGCCGGCCGCTGCCGCTCCGAGCAGCGCGTCGATGACCGCGTGCAGGCCGGCGTCGCCGTCCGAGTGCCCGGCCAGCGCCGGCTCTCCGGGGAACTCCAGCCCGCCCAGGTGCAGCGTCCCTCCCTCCCCGAACCGATGTGCGTCGAAGCCGATCCCCGCTCGCTGGCCCTCGCCGACCGCGGGCGCCACCAGTGGCATCGAGCGCGCGGCGAGCACGCCCGCCACGAGCATCTCATCCCCCGGCTCGGTCAGCTTCTGGTTGCCCGGCTCCCCCGTCACCGAGTGGACGGTGACGCCGCCGGCCGCCAGCGCGGCCGCCTCATCGGTCATCTTGCGCCCCCAGGCCTGCGCCTCCTCGAGCGCGGCTCGCAGCACGACCAGCGTCGCGGCCTGGGGCGTCTGCGCCAGGGCCAGCCCCTCACGATCGAACGCGGCGATGACCCTGCCCGAGGTGTCCACGTGCTTCAGCGAATCGTGGAGCGTGACCACCGGGACCGCTCCGTCGGTCGGGGTGACGGCCGCGGTGATCCGCGCCATCAGCTCGCTCGAGGCTGCCGGTCGTGCGGCGTCGTGGATGAGGACGGCAGCATCTTCGGGGAAGCCGGCTGCGGTGAGGGCCGCGATGCCGGCCAGCACCGAGTCGGCTCGCTCCTCGCCGCCGGCGACGACCTCGGACCGGCCGCGGGCGGCCTCGGGGATCGCGTCGCGGAACCGCTCCACTGCATCGGGTGGCGCCACGACCACCACCCAGCTCATCCCCGGCACCGCCAGCAGCGTGTCGAGCGCCCAGCGCCAGGCGGGCCTGCCGGAGAACTCGATCCAGAGCTTGTCGCTCCCCATGCGGCGGCCGCTGCCGGCGGCGACCAGCACCGCCCCGATCAGCACGGCGGCCTCATCCGGCGGCTGGGATGTCGCGCGGCTGGGCGAATATCATCCGACCGGCCACCGTCTGCAGCACGCGCGTCACGGTCACGCCGACCTCCTCGTTCATTGACCGGCTGCCGCCCTCGACCACGATCATGGTTCCGTCATCCAGGTAGCCGACCCCCTGCCCCGGCTCCTTCCCCTCCTGGATGATCTTTACCGTCATCTCCTCCCCGGGGTGGACAATCGCCTTGACCGCGTTGGCCAGCTCGTTGATGTTCAGCACGCGGATCCCCTGCAGTTCGGCCACGCGATTCAGGTTGAAGTCGTTGGTCAGGATCGCCGCTCCGTGGTCGCGCGCGAAGGCGACCAGCTTGGCATCAACCTCGCCGATCTCCGGGTAGGTCTCCTCGGTCACCTCGACCGGCGAGATGGAGTCCTTCTGGAGCGCGCTGAGCATCTCGAGGCCGCGTCGGCCACGGTTGCGTCGGATGGCATCCGGCGAGTCGGCGATGCGCTGCAGCTCGTCGAGGACGAAGCGCGGCACCACCAGCGTGCCCAGGATGAAGCCGGTGCGGCCGACGTCCACGATGCGACCATCGATCACCGAGCTGGTGTCGATCACGATCTGCGAGAAGCCACTCCGCCGCCGCGCACCAGGCAGGATGCCGGCGACGGCCGGCAGCAGCACGTCTCGCTTGTACATCGTCGCCCACAGCAGCAGGAGCGCCAGCACCACGGCGACCACCGGCGGCAGGACCGACCCGGCCCAGCCCCCGATCGCGATCAGCGGCAGACCGGCCAGCACCCCGACCAGCAGGCCCACGACGATCGCGGCCACGCCCAGCGCGAACTCGCCCGCGCCCGCTTGTGCCAGGCGGTCGACCGCCCAGCGGGCCGGTCGGGTGGTGACGTAGGGGATCGCCAGGTAGCCAAACAGCAGGGTGGCGGCGACCATCGCCATCAGGAAGGCCGGCCGATTCGGCGCATCGATGACGCGATCTGCGTTTGTCAGGATGAGCAGTCCCAGCGCGAACCCAAGCAGGGTTCCGAGCAGGGCGCCCACGAGCCGGATGAATGTGGTCATTAGCCGATGAGTCCGTGATGATCCGATGTCGCGGGCAATGAAATGTGATGAAGTCGATGATGCCAATCCCGCGCCCGCCAGTGGCGGGCGGCCACCTTAGCACCTGCCGTACGGCCGGTCTACGACCAAGGGCCGGATCAGTCCGTGACGAGAGCCTCTCTCAGCGCCTCCCGCAGGTCCGCCGCCGCCACCAGCTGGCCGGCGGGCCCGCGGGCGCCGGGTGCGCCACGCTCGGGTCCGGTCACCATGCGGTCGAATCCGAGCCGCGCCGCCTCCGCCATCCGCCGCTCGGCGCGGGCGGCAGGCCGCAGCCGTCCCGAGAGCGACAGCTCGCCGGCCAGGACGGTCCCCTCCCGCACCGGGCGCTCACGCAGCGACGAGGCCAGTGCGGTAGCAACGGCCAGATCCGCCGCCGGCTCGTCGATGCGCAGCCCGCCGGCGACGTTCACATACACGTCGTGGCCGGTCAGGTTCAGCCCGGCGTGGCGAGCCAGCACCGCGATCAGCATGAGCACTCGGTTCACGTCGATCCCGGTGGTCGCGCGGCGTGGCGAGCCGTACCCGGCGGGAGCGACGAGCGCCTGGATCTCGACCGCCAGCGGTCGCGTCCCCTCCAGGGCGATGGTGATCGCGCTACCGGCGACCGGTGGCTGCTCGGATTCCAGGAAGAAGCGACTGGCATCGGCGACCTCGACCAGGCCGTCGCTGCGCATCTCGAGGACGCCTACCTCATCGGTGGAGCCGTATCGGTTCTTGGCGGCGCGCAGAAGGCGAGTGGTGCCCATCCGCTCCCCCTCCAGGTAGATGACCGCGTCGACGAGGTGCTCAAGGGTTCGCGGCCCCGCGACCGTGCCCTCCTTGGTGACGTGACCGATGAGCGCCACGCAGGTGGCGCCGGCCTTGGCGACCTCCGCCAGCCGCGTGGCGACCTCGCGCACCTGCCCGACGCTGCCGGCCGGTCCGCCCAGCTCCGCGCTGGCGAAGGTCTGGACGCTGTCGACCACGGCGAGCGCGGGTGCCGAAGCCTCGATCGCCCCAACCGCTGTCGCCACGTCGGTGGTGGCGACCAGCCCAACCCCGTCGACCACCGCACCGACCCGCTCAGCCCGGCCGCGGACCTGGGAGGCCGATTCCTCGCCCGTCAGGTACAACGTCGCATGACCGGCCGCAGCAAGCCGCCCGGCCAGCTGGAGCAGCAGCGTGCTCTTGCCGATCCCGGGGTCGCCGCCGAAGAGGACGATCGAGCCGGGGACCAGCCCGCCGCCCAGGACGCGGTCGAGCTCGCCGATCCCGCTTGGCAGGCGCGAGGCCTCGGCGCTGCTGACTCCACCGATCGGCGAGATCGCTGCCGAACCGGCGGCAGCCGCGCGCTCACGCGTCCTGGCGGACCCGCCGGAGGCGGTGCGGGTCACGACCGTCTCGACCAGGGTGTTCCACGCTTCGCACGAGGCGCACTGGCCCGACCAGCGTGGCGAGCTGGCGCCACATTGTTGGCAGACGTAGACGGAGCGGGTGGCTGGCACGGGTCGTGCCATCTTGCCACGCCCCCGCGTACCGCCGGGTTATCGGGCGGTCAGCGTGCCTTGACGGGCTGCCGCTTCTCCGTCTTGCGCTCGATGATCAGACCGTCCGGAGTGGCGTCGACCACGATCGTGTCGCCGGCCTCGAAGGTCGCCTGCAGCATCCGCTCGGCCAGAGGATCCTCGATCTGGTGCTGGATCTCGCGGCGCAGCGGGCGCGCCCCGAAGGCGAGGTCGTAGCCCTTCACGATGATCGCGTCCTTGGCGGCATCGGTCACGATGAGCTCCATCTGCTGCCCCGCCAGCTGGGACTTCACGCGCTCCAGCAGCAGGTCCACGATCTCGCGGATCTCCTCACGGGTCAGCTCGCGGAAGACGACCGTCGCGTCGATCCGGTTGAGGAACTCGGGCCGGAAGACGTTCTTCAGCTCGCCGAGCACCTTCTCCTTCATGCGCTCGTAGTCGGCCGATGCCTCGGCGAGGGAGCCCGCCTCACCCTCAGCGCGGAAGCCGATGCGCGAATCCTTCTGGAGCAGCTGGGCGCCGACGTTGCTGGTCATGATGATGATCGTGTTGCGGAAGTCTACGCGGCGTCCCTTGGCATCGGTCAGGTGTCCGTCCTCCAGGATCTGGAGGAGGATGTTGAAGACCTCCGGATGCGCCTTCTCGATCTCGTCGAGCAGGACCACGCTATAGCTCTTGCGACGCACCGCCTCGGTCAGCTGGCCGCCCTCGTCGTATCCGACGTAGCCGGGAGGCGCGCCGACCAGTCGCGAGACGTTGTGGCGCTCCATGAACTCGCTCATGTCGATCTTCACCATGGCGTCCTCGGAGCCGAACATGAACTCGGCCAGCGCCCTTGCGAGCTCGGTCTTGCCGACGCCGGTGGGGCCCATGAAGATGAACGAGCCGATCGGCCGCTTGGGATCCTTCAGTCCGGCGCGCGCACGGCGGACCGCCTTGGAGACGATGTCGGTCGCCTCCTGCTGCCCGATCACGCGCTTGTGGATCGCGTCCTCCATGTGCAGCAGCCGCTCGGACTCCTCGGCGCTGATGCGGATCACCGGGATCCCGGTCCACATGCTGACGACCTGGGCGATCTCCTCCTCGGTGACCACCGGCACGTCCTTGGCGGACTCCTCGTGCCAGGCGGCTCGCAACTTCTCGATCGCCTCCTTGCCCTGCGCCTCCTCGTCGCGCAGTCGCGCGGCGGCCTCGTAGTCCTGGGCGGCGATCGCCTCGTCCTTCTGGCGCGTCACGTCCTCGAGCTCGTGCTGCGCCTCCTTGATGTTCGGCGGTGCCTTGGACTGGCGCAGGCGCACGCGCGAGCCGGCCTCGTCCATCAGGTCGATCGCCTTATCCGGCAGCGCGCGGTCCGCCACGTAGCGCACCGAGAGGTCGACCGCGGCATGGACCGCCTCGTCGCTGATCTTGACGTGGTGGTGATCCTCGTAGCGCGAGCGGATGCCGAAGAGGATGGCGACCGCCTCGTCGACCGTCGGCTCCTCGACCATCACCGGCTGGAAGCGACGCTCCAGGGCGGCGTCCTTCTCGATGTACTTGCGGTACTCGTCGAGCGTGGTCGCACCGATGCACTGCAGCTCGCCACGCGACAGCGGCGGCTTGAGGATGTTGGCGGCGTCGATCGCCCCCTCCGCGGCACCTGCCCCCACCAGCGTGTGCAGCTCATCGATGAAGAGGACGCTGTCGCTGCTGCTGCGGAGCTCCTCGATGATCTTCTTGAGTCGCTCCTCGAACTCGCCGCGGTACTTGGTGCCCGCCACCAATGAGCCGATGTCGAGGGTCAGCACGCGCTTGTCAGCGAGCGTCTCCGGGACGTCGCCACTCACGATGCGATGCGCCAGCCCCTCGGCGATGGCGGTCTTGCCGACACCCGGCTCGCCGATCAGGGCGGGGTTGTTCTTCGTGCGCCGGCTCAGGATCTGGATGACGCGCTCGATCTCCTTCTCGCGGCCGATCACCGGATCGAGCTTGCCGGAGCGGGCGGCCTCGGTCAGGTTGATGCCGAGCTGGTCGAGAGTCGGGGTCTTCGACGGCCGCTTGGTCTCCTGCGCCGGTGACACGCTCGTGCTCTGGCTCAGGACATGGATCACCTGGTGTCGCACCTTGTCGAGGTTGACGCCCAGGCTCTCGAGGACGCCGGCGGCGATTCCCTCGCCCTCGCGGACGAGGCCCAGCAGCAGGTGTTCGGTGCCGATGTAGTTATGGCCGAGGCGCCGTGCCTCATCGATGGCCAGCTCGATGACGCGCTTGGCACGTGGCGTGAGGCCCACCTCGCCGACCACCGGCCGATCCCCGCGCCCGATGATGAACTCCACCGCGGTCCGGACCTTGGAGAGCTCTACGTTCATGTTCTCGAGGACGCGCGCCGCGACGCCCTCGCCCTCGCGGACGAGGCCGAGCAGCAGGTGCTCGGTGCCGATGTAGTTGTGGTTGAAGCGCTGCGCCTCGTCCTGGGCAAGGGTCAGCACCTTGCGTGCCCTATCCGTGAACTTGTCGAAGCGGTCCATTGCGCATCCTGTCCGTGACTGCCCGGCGGCCCTGGCTGAACCACCGAACGTGGCCAGAGTGTAGAGCACCACTCCCGCGCGGTGCCTTCAATAGGTACTACAGGCTACGGTGACGGTTCGTTCGTGAAAAGCCCGGCCAGCGGGTCACTATCATGTGCCGTCGCGAGGCGCCGTCAGGCTCGACCGGGTGCGAACTCCGAACCGGAGCGACAGTCGATCTACGAGGCCTCGGGGTCGGCTTTGGCCTTGACGGGCTCGGGCTCTTCGCCGATAGCCACCGCGACCGGCTCATCGGCCGCGTCCTCGGCGGCCGGCTCCTCAGGAGCGGCCTCGGCGACCAGCTCTTCAGCCTCAGGCTCCGGGGCCGGCTCCTCGGGAGCAGCTTCGGCCGCGGGCTCGTCAGCCTCGGGCTCTGCGGCAACAGGCTCTTCAGCCGGCCCTTCCGCCACATGCGCTTCAGCCTCAGGCTCCGCAGCTGCAGCCTCGGTGATCGGCTCGGCCGTTGCTTCAGCTACCGGCTCTTCCGTCTGCGGCTCGGCCGCCACTGCGTCGGGCTCGTCAGCTGTTTCGGGCTCTGGGGTCGCCTTCGAGGCCTTCTTTGGTCGCGCGCTCCGCAGCTGGTCGAGCAGCCCGGACTCTGCGAACGCAGCGGCCATGGTGTTGTCGATCCCCTCATCGGGCTCGCTGATGGCATCCTCGGGCCGGTAGTCCCGGTCACGACGGTCGGGCCGGCGCTCACGGCGCGCCGGCCGTTCCTCGATTCGCGCTGGAGCTGACGGGCTCGAACCGATCGTGGCCGCGGCCGCGGCAGGGGCGGGCGCGGACTCTGGCGTCGTCCGCTCTTCGGCCTGCTTGAGCGAGAGGCCAAGGCGATGACGCTCGGAGTCGAGGCTGATGATCCTGAGGTTGAGGGTATCGCCCTCCTTGACCACGTCCCCGGGGTGCGCGACGCGCTGGTTCGACAGCTCGCTGATGTGGATCAGTCCCTCCAGGCCTTCCTCGACCCGGACGAATGCGCCGAAGTTCACCAGCTTGGTGACCGTGCCGGAGATGACGTCGCCGATCTTGTATTTGGCGACCGATTCCTGCCACGGATCGGGCTGGAGCCGCCGGATCGACAGGCTGATTCGACCGCGCTCGTGGTTGATGTCGATGACCTCGGCCTGAACCTCGTCGCCGATGGCGTAGGCGGTCTCCGGGTTGTTGACCTTGTTCCAGGAGAGCTCGCTCTTGTGCACGAGTCCGTCGATCCCGCCAAGGTCGATGAAGACACCGAAGGGCGCGATGCTGCGCACGGTGCCCTGCACGCGCTGCCCGACCTGCAGGCTGCTGAAGAGCTCGTCGCGCTTCTCGCGTCGCTCTTCGTAGAGGGCCACCTTCTCGGACAGGATGAGCCGATTCGCCTTGCGATTGACCTCGAGGATCTTGAGCCGGAGGGTCCGTCCGACGAACGGCTGCAGCTTCTCTGCGATCTCCTGGGCTGCGTCGCGCGGCTGCTCGTCGCGCGGCCGGCGCGGGAAGTCGACGATCTGGCTGATCGGCACGAAGCCGCGCACGCCCAGGTCGACGATAAGGCCGCCCTTGTTGTGGTCAATCACTCGGGCCTCGACGATCTCGCCGGCATCGAAGCGCTCCTGCATCGCACGCCACTTGCGCTCGAGACCGGCTCGGCGCAGCGAGAGGACCGCATGGCCCTCAGGTGACTCGGGCTGGAGAACATAGACGAGCACTTCGTCCCCGACCTTGAGCTCCTGGCGGGCCTCCTCGCCATCTCGCGGGCCACGACGGCTCATCAGCTCCCGATTGGAGACGACGCCTTCGCTCTTGCCACCGAAGTCGACCAGGATCTCGTCGGGATCGATCCGCACCACGGTGCCTTCCACGACATCCCCGTGCTTGAGGCTCTTGACCTCGTTCGACGGGTCGTCCAGCAGCTCGGCCATGGTCATCGGCTCGGAATCGGACTCGGGAGCAGCCTCCGGCTCGGGAGCGGCCTCAGCCTCGGCCACCATCGGCTCCGGCTCGGCATCGGCAGGCTCTGGCTCGGCCTCGACGGTTTCAGGCTCGGGAGCCGGCTCGGCCTCGGCAGCCATCGGCACCGGCTCGGGAGTGGCCTCTGGCTCTGACTCTTCAACGATGGCGTCGGCCGGAACGTCAGCCTGCGGGGTCGCGGTCGTCTCGGCCGGCGGGTCCGCGGCCTGCGTCTCCTCGGCCGCAGCGGGGATCGAATCCTCGGAAGGCGGCTCGGGCTGATTCGTTTCGTCGGTCAAGTCCGTGTACGCTCCTTGGGTGCGATGTCCCCGCAGCAACAACGCCCTCCGCGTGCGGAGGGCGTCTCATTCATCAGGGGTGGAAGCTTCCTTCATGGTCGATCGACGACTCGGTTGCTCCTCCGTAACGCTCGATGAGAGAGGCGCGCATCCGCGCGTGGCTATGCGGTTGTTTGCTCCAGAGCCGCAGGAGCATACCACACGGTCAAGCGTGCTCAGCGATGCCTGAACTACCGGATCTGACGATCGTCGCGGAGGAGCTCCAGGCACGCGCAACCGGCCGCCCGGTCCTCGAGGCGACGGCTCCGACGCCGATCCTGGTGCGGGCAACGCCATCAGAATTGGCGCAGCTGGCAGGCACCTCGATCACGGCTGCCAGGCGGCGGGGCAAGTTCCTCCTGCTCGCATTCGCTCGCGATGGCGTCGATGCGCTGGTACTGGCAGCCAACCCGATGCTGGCCGGCCGTTTCTGGCTGCTCGACGACGGCAGGCAGAAGGTCCGGGCGCGCACCGGCCTGCGCATTCGCTTCTCAGACGGCGGCGAGCTGCGCTACGTCGATCGCGAGATGCTCGGCAAGCTCTACGTCGTCCGGCCCGACGGTCTCGACGCCATCCCGGGCTGGACCGAGATGGGCCCCGATGCAGACGACCCGGACCTCACCCTCGAGCGGTTCCGCGAGCGCATCCGGCGGCATCCGGGTGAGCTGAAGTCCCTGCTGCGGAACAGCCGCTTCGTGGCCGGCATCGGGAATGCGTACAGCGACGAGATCCTGTGGGAGGCGCAGCTGGCTCCCCTGCGGCGTCGCAGCACGCTCAAACCGGAGGAGATCGACCGCCTGTACACGGCCATGCGCTCCGTCCTGGCGGACGCGACTCTCCGCCTCCGAACGCTGGTTCCCCCTGACATCCATCTCCAGCATCGCGAGTTTCTGAATGTGCACCTGCGTGGCGGCGAGCCGTGCCCGCGCTGTGGACGCATCCTGCGTCAGATCGGCGGAGACGAGGCAACCACCTTCTGCCGGACCTGCCAGCCCCCCTTCTGAGACCCCGGGCGCGACGGCCTCAGGGGATGATCAGGGTCTGCCCGACATTGATGGTATCCCCGGTCAGGCCGTTGGCGGCTCGAATCGCCTCGGCCGTGGTGCCGAAGCGTTGCGCGATCAGATTGAGGGTGTCTCCCTGCTGCACGGTATAGGTCCTCTGCGTGGGCACTGGCGTCGCGACCGGAGTCGTGCTTGGCGCGGGAGCCGATGCCGATGCGGATGCCTCAGCGGATGCAGACTGGGACGACGCGAATGGGGATGCGCTCGGTGAGGGCGACGGACTCGCGGTCTGGCTCGTGGTCGCTGGCGGGCCGTTCAGGATCCCGACGATGCTGCTCAGTACGAGGAGAGCCACCACCGCAAGTGCGACCGCGGCAACCAGGATCGCCGGACGGCTGAAGCGTGTCGTCGGTGAGCTTGCCAGGCTGCGCCACGCAGCCTCGGGCTCGAGCACGAGGCGCGTGCGCCCAAAGGCGACGTCCGGCGCCACCCGGGGCAACCCACTGGAGGCGGCAAGCCACGCGGTGCGAGCAGCCCCGAAGCGCTCGCAGCGGGCGTGGGCCTCGGTCAGGCACAGCTGCACCTGTCGCGAGCGCTCCAGTGGAGCGGGAGGCGTGAGAGCGTGGCAGCGATGCTCGGGGTCAAACCCGTCCGCCACCGTGCGGCCATCATCGGCCAGGGCGAGGTAGGGGCAGATCCGATCCACCGGCCGAGGATAGCGTGACGCCCGAACGGCGGCAGCGATCCTTGGAAGGGACCGGGAAATGAACTATCCCGGCGACGACCTATCTTCCCAGGGAGTTGCCCCCCAAGTATCTTCGGCGCTGGAGAGCTTAACTTCCGTGTTCGGGATGGGAACGGGTGGTTCCTCTCCGCTAGCGTCACCGGGATAGATCTTCAATTGGCGCGACCACCATCCCCACGGATGGCGAGCGAACCTTCGACTGGAAGCGTCGATTTGCCGAGACGCCGGTCGAGCCGGCGGCCGAACGCGGTCCAGCAGCGTGCTAGACGCGTGAATTAGGTCAAGCCCTCGACCATTAGTACCGCTTCGCTGAACGCATCACTGCGCTTGCACGTGCGGCCTATCAAACAGCTAGTCTCGCTGCGGTCTTACCCGGTTACCCGGTGGGGAACCTCATCTTGAGGCGAGCTTCGCACTTAGATGCTTTCAGTGCTTATC
>JBBDXT010000005.1 GCA_040902225.1 Chloroflexota bacterium | reverse complement strand
TGGATCATCCTCGGCCTGGCCGTGGCCGGGGCGCTGGTTGGCGCCTTCCTGCCGCCGCCCGCTGCCCCCGAGACGCCGTCGACCTGACTCGTCGCCGTCCGCCGCTGCGCTGGCTCCTGCTTGATAACGGATTGATTTCACGACGCGCGGGTAAACGGCTGGCCCGGCGTGATACAGCTTGTTCAGACTGAGAGGTCTTGTGACGACACGCAGTCCACGCCCGAGTGTCTGACTGCCTGTCAGGACCCCTCCGCACGGCACCCGGCCCGATCCTACCGGCGCTACCGTCCGGCACGCCAGCCTTCGGGCCACCGGACACTTCCGCCGACGCGGGTCAGTCGCCTCTCCAGCATGGGCGCACCGGTTGGCGGCGCAACCTGCAGGACCCCCTTCACGGCGCTCAGGGCCGTCGCCACCGAATGCCCGCTGAGCTGCTCGACGGTGAGCTCCAGCTCCACGACATCGACGTCGGGCAGGGTGCGGAGAATCGACAGGGTGTGCACGCGGCCGCCGGCTGCCCCGATGGCCTGCGCCAGCCTGGCCACCGAGTCCGGTTGCTCGAACAGCGCGACGTGAACAGACACCATCCCACTCCTGGGCGGCGAGGGAGCCAGGCCGACCGGGTCGCTCATGAGTGCTGATGCACCCGTTCCGTCGCGCGCCGCGGCGTTGCCTCGGCCAGGACATGGCGTGCGGCCGATCCCCGAGCCGGTGCGCGGCGCCGCACGGCGAAGAGCCGCCGCGCGATCAGGTCGATCGCGAATCCGAGGGCGCCGATCACGATGATGGCCGCCACCAGCTCGTCGTAGGCGAACCGATCGCGCGCGTCGAGGATGAAGTAGCCCAGCCCGGAGTCGACGCCCAGCATCTCGGCCGGCACCAGGATGATCCAGGCGAGGCCGGTCGCCAGTCGCAACCCGGTCAGCACCTGCCCGCGCACCCCCGGCCAGACCACGTGCCGCAGGATCTCGCGGCGCGAGCCGCCCAGGCTATGGGCCACCATCAGCCAGCCCCGCTCCAGGCCGGCCACGCCGGACGCGGTGTTCAGCACGATCGGCCACATCGCCCCGATGGCGATCAGGAAATAGACCGGCGCGTCGCCCACGCCGAACAGGATGATCGCCAGCGGGGTCCAGGCCAGCGGCGAGATCATGCGCACGAACCCGAAGACCGGCCCGGTGGCCTGGCCGAGAACCCCGATGCCGCCGATCGCCAGCCCGAGCGGGATGCCCACCGCCACCGCCAGCGCCAGGCCGCCCGCGATGCGCCGCAGGCTGGCGGCGATATGACCGGACAGCTGGCCGGACGCCACCAGCTCAGCCAGGCTGCCGAATGCCTCTGCTGGCGCGAAGCGGGCCAGGAAGCTGTCGGGCGGCACGAGCAGCGCGATCGAGGCCCACCACAGGCCGACGAAGCCGGCCAGGCCCAGCACCCCCCACGCTGCCTCGGCGGCCACTCGCCGTCGCCTCGGCCCGCCCGTCGCGGCTTGGGTCATGCCAGGCATGGCTAGGCCTCGATCTGCTCGGTGCGGCTCAGCCCGTCGGCCAAGCCGAACGCCGCCGGCCCGCCGAGGTCGCTGATCGCCTGCCGCGCGAAGCTGTCGTCCACCAGCTGCGCGTGGGCCGCCGCCGGGTCGAGCTCGTCGAGGAACCCGGTCTCGCCCTCCACGCCGGTCTCCTTCAGCAGCCGCACCAGCTCGGTGGTGTAGGTCGGGAACGGGAAGGGCTGGAAGCCGATGCGCTCGGTCTCCCAGTCGGCGTGCTCGATGGCGCCCGTTGCCACGTACTCGCCGTGGTCGTAGTGGGTCAGCGCGCGCTCGATGGCCGGCAGCGGCTGTGGCAGGTAGTTCTCGCCGTCGGCCGACAGCACGCGCGCCGCCTCGCTCCGGTTGGCCGCCGTCCACAGCTGGGCGCTGGCCACCGAGCTCACCACCGCCTGCGCGTACTGCGGACGGTCGCGCACGTCGTCCTCATGCATGACCACCACGCAGCAGGCGTGGTCACGCCACACGTCGCCGGTGAAGCGCAGCACCTTGCCGATGCCGTTCACCTCCGCCACCGCGTTGAACGGATCGGCCACGATGTAGCCCGCGATCGATCCGTTGGCCAGCGCCGGCGGCATGTCCGGCGGCGCCATGACCACCAGCTTCACCGATCGGTCGGCGGCCGATGCCGCTCCCTCGGTCAGCGCGGTGATGCCCGCCTCGCGCAGCAGGAGCTGGAGCACCACGTTGTGGATCGAGTACCAGAACGGCACCGCCACCGTCTGGCCGACCAGGTCGGTGAGCTCGCGGACCTCGTCGCCGACGGTGAGCGCCGAGCCGCCGGTGTGGTCCCAGGCCACCAGCTTGAGCGGGAAGCCCTGCGCGAAGCGCAGCCAGATGGCCATCGGCATCAGGATGTGGACCGCGTCCACCTGCCCCGCCTGGAAGGCCTCCGCCAGCTGCGACCAGCCGCGGAAGAGGGTCGGCCGCTCGGCTCGCAGGCCGTGCTCGGCGTAGATGCCGCGCGCGTGGGCCAGCAGCAGCGGGGCGGCATCGGTGATGGGCAGGTAGCCGATGCGCAGCGCACCGACATCGCCGCCGCGCGACGGGTCGGTCGGGCGCGGGCTGGCGGTCGCGCCCGGCGCCGCACAGGCCGCCAGCAGCCCCGGCGCCAGGCTGGCGCCCAGCGCGGCCAGCCCGGCCAGGCGCAGGAATTCCCTGCGGGAGTGGTGTCGCGGCGTCATGGAGTGCCCCTTTGCGGTGGTTCGTGGGTGGCGTGCATCGGTCAGGCCCCTCCGGCGTCGGTCGCGTAGCGGCTCACGATCTCGCGGCGCAGCGCCCGGGCGGGTGATGACTCGCGATCCGCCCGGACCGCCGCCGCCACCTCCCACACATCGCCGATCGAGCCCGGCGCCGCCGACATGAGCGCCACGCGGTCGCCGACCGCCAGCGCCTCGCTCACGTCGTGGGTGACCATCACCACCGTGAGGCGGTGGTTGCGCCGCAGCTCGAGGAGCCATGCGGTGAGGGTGGCCCGCGTGCGCGGGTCGAGCGCGGCGAACGGCTCGTCCAGCAGCAGCACGCGCGGTCGGGCGACGACCGTGCGCGCCAGGCTCACGCGCTGCGCCTGGCCGCCGGACAGCTCGTGGGGAAAGGCGTCGGCGATGGGCGCAAGGCCGAACTCGGCCAGCAGCGCCTCCACCGGCCGGTCGCGTGCGACCGCGGCGTTGGCCGCGAAGCGCAGGCCGAGGCCCACGTTCTCGGCCACCGTCAGCCACGGATACAGATTGGGCTGCTGGAAGGCGATGCCGATGCGCTCGGCTCGCTGCCCGTTGCCGCCGTTGATCGTGATCGAGCCGGCCTGCAGCGGCTCGAGCCCGGCGATGGTGCGCAGCAGGGTCGACTTGCCGCAGCCGCTGGGGCCGAGCAGGGCGAGCAGCTCGCCGTCGCGCACCTCGAGGTTGACGTCGCGCAGCACCGCGAACTCGCGCGTGCCGCGGTGGTAGGTCTTGTAGCCGCCGGCTACGCGAAGCGCGACAGCGCCCATCGCAGCTGTACCTCCGTGGGAGCCTGGATGGGGAGGAAGGCGGCCTCGCGCAGCCGGCGCGCGGTGCCGCTGCTGCGCAGGTAGCCGCGTCCACCGGCCGCCTTCAGCTCGAGCCCGACCGCCTCGCCGGCCAGGCCGGCCCACTCGAGGCGCAGCGCGAGCAGGTCGCGCAGCGGGATGGCCTCGCCATCCGGGCGGCCGGCGTAGGTGTGGAGCTGGACCTCGGCCGCGGCGAGCCCGGATTGGAGCGTCTCGAGCGCCGGACGCAGCACCTCGCGCTGGCCGCCCAGCGCCTCGGCGGCCTCGTCGAGCCCGCGCCTCGCCAGGCCGGCGCAGAAGGCGCACTGCAGCAGCAGGAAGGTCGGCAGGATGTGGCGCACGAAGCCATCGAGGTCGTCGGACACGATCCACTCGGCACCGATGCGCGCGTCGCGGAAGCGCAGCGACGAGCTGCCGGTGGCCTGCAGCGCCAGGAGCGGCGGGTATGGGTCGATCTCGACCCCCGGCGTGCGGCTGCCGAAGGCGACGATGAGCTTCTGCTGCTCGTCGTGAGCATCGACGGCCGCGGTGACCGACACGAAATCGGGCAGCAGGTTCGACGCCCACGGCAGCCGGCCGTTGAGCACGACCTCGTCGCCGTCGCGCTCGAAGGTCAGCGACAGTGGCGCCCGGCTCAGGTAGTGCGCCGTCGCGCCGGCCAGCGCCGTCGAGCCCAGCACCTCGCCGGAGAGCAGGCGCGGCAGCACCTCGCGACGCAGCCACGCCGCCGGCGGGAGCGTCTCGAGGTACGCGATCGCCATGCGATGGCACCACAGCGAGAAGGCCGAGCTCAGGTCGGACCAGGCGATGGCCGCGATGAGTCCGATTGTCGCGTCGAGGTCGGCCCTGTCGCCGTCCAGCAATCCGCGGCGGGCCACGAAGGCAATGGCGTGGCGCACGCCGGCGCCGCCGGCGTCCACCTCGGCCGCGCGGCCCTCGAAGTAGGCGGTCAGCTCGCCGCCGATCGCCGCCGGCATCGGTGTCTCAAGCACGGACACGGATCGCTCCAGGCTCGAGCTGCGTCAGGCGGTCCACCGGTGTGTCGACCGCGGCCCGTGCGCGCAGCACGGCGGCCTCGTCGGGCGCGTCGTACAGACACAGGCACTTCGACATGTCGAGGCACACGTACGTGCGCAGGAAGGTCGTCTCGGGCACCTGCGCGTAGACCGGCGCCTTGGCTCGCTTGCGGTCCAGGTAGCGCTCGAGGGTCAGGCCCGTCGGCAGGTCCCACTCGACCAGGTAGCGCGCGGCGGAGCGATGCGCCTTAAGCTGCTCCAGGCTGGGCCCGACCAGGCGCACCTCGGCGCTGCCGTGGTGGGGGATGCCGGCATCGGTCAGCGCCTGCTCCAGGAGCGATCCGTCCTTGTGCTCGGCGATCGTGTAGGCCAGGCCGGTGTCGCGACCGGCCTGGATCTCGATCACCTCTGCCCCGGCTGCGGTAACCGCGTCGGCGATGCGCTCGAACAGCGGCTCGACCGGCTCGGGCCGCGCCTCCAACTCGTGGGGGAGTGGGATCTCGATGAGATACAGCGCCATGGGATGGAACCTCGAATGCGTGCTGACGGTGCGGGAGGCCCGGTCGCAAGGACCGGGATTGGCGGCACGCCGAGGAGGGGCGCCGCGCTTGAGGAGTGGCGGCGCGAGATCCGTCGTGGAGGCAACAAGAAAGCCGCAGTCCGTAGAGACTGCGGCCCCGGAATCAGCCCGATCCCGGCACGCGACTAGCTGTGCGCCGGGGTCAGGCCCCTTCTACCTCGCGGCGGGGCCGCCAGGGCATACACATCGGCGTCGGGTTGATCGCGTGCATGGCCCGACCGTAGCAGCGCTGTCAACCCCGTCCCTCGGGGTTGTTGTTGCTCAACGACTTTGTCACCGATGACTAACCGACAAGCTGTTGCGTTCTGGTCCGTGCGAGCATTCGGAGCGGGGATGGGGCCGGAGCGAACAGCCGCCGCACTGGAGGAGTGCGGCGCCCGTTCCGTCGCTGCCCGCCCCGGTCCCTACCTGCGACCGTAGGGCATCGGTCAAGAGGGCGCGTCCACCGGCGAAACGGACGAATGAGGCGACGAAGTCGTTGATCAACGAAACCGAGGCCCAGCATTTGCTTGACAGCCCTGCTACGGTCCGACGGTGATCACGTTGCATCCATTCGAGGCGAAGTCGAAGCCCATCGCGGCCCGGCCGATCGGCACGGGTCCGGCAGGCTTCGTGCGCGCGACGTGACCATCTAGCTAGCACAGCATGGAGCCTCCGGGCGCGGAGGCTTCGGAATACGGGCCGCGTTCACCACCACCGGTGATCGCGGCCTGTTCGTGTCCGCCTCCGCACTCGCAGGCTCCTCAGCAGACAGGAGCCGATGCACATGCGAGCGGTAATCGTTGGAGATGGACCGATGGGCCGGGCGCTGGCCGGCGCCCTGGAAGGGCGCGGCGAGCGGGTCGAGCTGCTCGGGCGTCCGGCGGCCGGCGCACACCCGGCCGGCCGACTGGCCGGGGCCGACGTCGTCTTCGAGGCGTCGGTCGGCGGGGCGGTGCGCGGCAACCTCGCCGACGCCCTGGCCGCCGGTTGCCGATCGATCATCATCGCCACCACGGGCTGGGATACCGAGCGCGAGGCCGTCGACGGCGACCTGCGGAACGCTGCTGCAGCGGGGGTGTGGGCCCCCAACTTCAGCCTCGGCACCGCCCTCTTCGGCCGCCTGGTCGACACCGCGGCGGCGCTGTACGGGCGGATCGAGGCCTTCGATCCGTTCATCGTGGAGTGGCATCGGCGCGCCAAGCGCGATCGGCCCTCCGGCACGGCACGCGACCTGGCGGCACGCCTGAGCCACTCCCACGCTGAGCTGGAAGTCGCCTCCGTCCGAGCCGGCAGCTCGCCGGGCATGCACCTCGTCGGCTTCGACGCGCCGGGCGAGACGGTGGAGCTGCGCATCACCGCCCGCGATCGATCCGCATACGCCGCCGGGGCGCTGGCCGCCGCCGACTGGCTGCTGAGCGAGCCGCGCTCGCCCGGCCTGCACCCATTCGATTCGGTCGTCGACGAGCTCGTCGGCGATCCCATCCATTCGACCCGTGGCGAGGTTTCGCCGGCGGTCGCCATCGGTGAAGCCAACAGGAGCATCTCATGACCACCTACCCAGCCCGGATCCCGATTCGCGCGTCGCGCACGCGCCTTCATGGCGCCTTCACCGCGCTCGTCACCCCTTTCACCGCCGACGGCGCGCTCGATGAGCCCGCCTTCGGGCGCCTGCTCGACGCACAGGTCGGCGGAGGCATCGCCGGCCTGGTGCCGTGCGGCACGACCGGCGAGTCGCCGACCCTCAGCCCCAACGAGCGCGATCGGCTCATCGAGCTCAGCGTGGCCGCCGCCGGGCGAGTCACGGGTGATGCGCGCCCGACCGTGCTGGCCGGCACGGGCACCAACGACACGGCCGCCACCATCGCCGCCACCCGCCGCGCCGCCGAGCTCGGCGCCGATGTTGCCCTGGTCGTGGCGCCCTACTACAACCGACCCAACCAGGCCATGCTGGCCGCCCACTACACCGCGGTCGCCGACGAGGGCGGCCTGCCCGTGGTCGTCTACAACGTGCCCTCGCGCACGGCCACGAACGTCGAGGCCGCCACGCTGCTCGAGCTGGCCGCCCACGAGCGCATCGTCGGGGTCAAGGAGGCCTCGGGCAACCTCGACCAGATCGCACTGATCTGCCGCGACCGGCCCGATGGCTTCGCGGTCCTCGCCGGCGACGACGCCTGGACCCTGCCGGTGCTGGCCCTCGGCGGGGACGGGGTGGTGTCGGTCGCCTCCAACGAGGTGCCGGCCGAGATGGTCGCGCTGTGCGCCGCGGCCGATGCCGGCGACTGGTCGGCGGCGCGACAGATCCACGAGCGCTTGCTGCCGCTGTTCCGCGCCAACTTCGCCGGTGCCCCCAACCCCGCGCCGGTCAAGGCCGCCTTGGCGGCGATGGGCCTGATTGAGAACCATCTGCGCCTGCCGCTGCTTGCGCTCGACGACGCTGGCGTGGGCGCCATGGCCAGCGCGCTGCGCGAGGCCGGCGTGCCCGCTCTGCGATCGCTGGCGGCGAGCCAGGCATGACCGGGACCGATACGCTGCTGGCCGACCTGGAGTCCGGGCGGGCTCGCGCGGCATGGCCGGATCCCGCAGCGCCCGGCGGTTGGGTCGTGGACACCGACCTGCGCTCGGCGATCGTGTCGCGCTTCGCGCTCCGCGACGTCGCCGACTCGTCGGCCGGTGGCGTCTTTCAGTTCCGCGACCGGGCCGCGCTGCCGCCGCGTTCGGACGTTCCCGAGGGCGTGCGCGTCGTGCCCGGCGGCACGGTCATCCGCGCCGGGGCGCACCTGTCCCCGGGAGTGGTGGTGATGCCGCCGGCCTACGTCAACATCGGCGCCTGGATCGGCCCGGACGCGATGGTCGACTCGCACGTGCTGGTCGGCTCCTGCGCCCAGATCGGGGCGCGGGTGCACCTGGCCGCCGGGGCGCAGATCGGCGGCGTGCTCGAGCCGCCGGGCGCGCGGCCGGTGATCGTGGAGGACGATGCCTTCGTCGGCGGCCTGGCCGGGCTGTTTGACGGCGTGCTGGTCGGCAGCCGGGCGGTGATCGCTGCCGGGGTCATCCTGACCGGCACCAGTCGCCTCTACGACCTCGTCGCCAACGAGGTGCTCGACGGCACGCCCGACGCGCCACTCGCCGTGCCGCCCGGGGCGGTGGTGGTGCCGGCGGTGCGTCGCGCCCGGGGCGTCTTCGCGGCCGAGCACGGCGTGACCCTCGCGGCCGCCGCCATCGTCAAATACCGCGACGATCGGAGCGATGCGCGCGTCGCCATCGAGGCGGCGCTGCGATGAGCGCGATCGCCATCGATGGTGGTCGCATCGCCGGCATCGAGGCCGAGGAGCTGGCCATCAGTTTCGGCACGCCGCTCTACGTCTACGACTTCGACGTCGTCACGGCCCGGGTTCGGGCGCTGCGCGCCGCGCTGCCGCCGTGCTTCGAGCTGGCCTACGCCGCCAAGGCCAACCCTGCGCTGGCGGTGCTGTCCGCGATGCGGGAGCTCGGCCTCGGCCTGGACATCGCATCGGGCGGCGAACTGGCTGCGGCGCTGCGCGCCGGCTTCGATCCGGCGCGGGTGGTGTTCACCGGGCCGGGCAAGACCGATGCGGAGCTGACCGCAGGGGTCGGGGCCGGGCTGCGCGCCGTCACTCTCGAGTCGGCCGGGGAGTTGGGGCGCCTCGAGCAGATTGCGGCCAGCGCGGGCCGGCGCGTCCCGGTCCTGCTGCGGGTCGCGGTCCGGGGCGATGGTGAGGACACGCCGATCCTGGCCGGGGGATGGCGCAAGTTCGGGATCGATCCGAGCGAGCTGGAGGCGGTGGCACGCGAGGCGTGTGACTCGCCGTGGATCGACCTGATGGGCCTGCACGCCTTTGGCGCCTCGAACGTGCGTGACGCCGACACCATCGCCGCCCACGTGGCCCGCACCGTCGAGCTGGCCGCGCGCCTGGCGCGTCGCATCGGCTTCCGGCTGCAGCTGGTCGACGCCGGCGGAGGGCTGGGCATCCCGTATGGCGACGATGATAAGCCGCTCGACCTGGATCGGCTGGGCCAGCGGCTCGCCACGCTGGCGGCGGGCTGGTGCGCGGATCCCGACCTGGCCGACCTGCCGGTGTTGCTCGAGCCGGGCCGGTACCTGGTCGGTCCGGCCGGCGTGGTGCTCGCGCGCGTGCTGGATGTGAAGGAGGTGGGGGATCGCACGGTGGCGATTCTCGATGCGGGGATCCATACGGCGCTGCGGCCGGCGCTCGTCGGCTCGGGGCATCGGCTGCGGTTGCTGGGAACCGCCGATCGACTGCGTGACCGCCATGGCCAAGTGCTGGTGGGCGGTCCTCTCTGTACCGGGCTCGATGTCTTTCCCGACGGCTTGGATCGCGTCCCGGGCTCAGGGCCATTGCCACCGAATGCCCGTTGAGTTGCTCCACGCACAGCTCCAGCTCCACGACCTCAACGTCGGGCAGGGTGCGGAGGGTCAGCAGGGTGCGCACCCGCCCACCGGCTGCGGCGATGGCGTGCGTGACCCTGGCCACCGAGTCCGGCTCCTCGAACAGCGAGACCCGAACCGACACCAGCCCAGACTCGGCCGCTGGAGGAGCAAGCTCGACCGCGTCGCTCATGAGTGCTGCTGCACCCGCTCCGACGTGCGCCGCGGCGTTGCCTCCGGCAGGACGCCAATGACCTGACTTCGACTCAGGACGTCGCCACCGCAACAAACACTCTGGATGATCAACTCGGTTGCGGTCGCGGTACTCTGATCGACGATGAACTTCCCGCTTGGCTCAGTTCCGCTGATGAAGGTGGTTCGCCTCTACTCGAGCGCCTCGATCTGTTGATTGAAACGCAGCGCCAGACGAATGTTCTGCTGCCCCGTCTGATCGCCCAGAAGGGATCCGGGCCCACAGAGCAGCGGACACCTCGACCTGCGGAAGCGACTACGTCCCGTCGCAAACGTATCGCCGTTGGAGCACGTCAGCCGAAGGCGGCCCGCCAACGATCGGGCGCGAGACCTCGCGGTCGCCGGGGCTCCACGACGAGATCGAAGCCGTCTTGCGGGAAACCGGTCACCCGTTGCCTCCAAACGTGATAGCGGAGCGCAATCGCGAGCGCAAGTACACGCGTACTCGAAGTTTGAACCCATTGTCCGGCTCGAATGTCAACTCGCGCGTCGCCGACGCATGGCTTGCCTCGTTGGAAGCGCCATCGCCGGTCGGCTGAATCGGGGCGGTAGCGCACCAGCCACTCCAATCGCGCCATCGAGACCTAGCGCTGCCGCGCGCCGGCCTCGCCCGTCGACCAGGCTCCGCACGTCGGACGGCCATACGAGCTTGACGGGACCCATGTGCGAACGCCGTGGCGGGGCGGCCGGAGCGGTAGGGGTCCGCAGGTGCCGTCGACGGAATAGGAAGTTCGCCGCTTAATGACGTCACGTGCCGCCACGATGTCAACTAGGTGGCAGCAAGGGTCCGGGATCCACCTTAACGATCAACGCACTCGGGCCCGGTCGAACCCAGTGGATAAGAGTGAATCGGCAAGCCCACTCCTCCCGGGCGATCTCGCTGACTACCTGGTTGAAGTGGCGGGAGTCCTCGAATGATTCCGGCACGGCGAATTCACGGACGCTGCACTCACACTCGCCGGCAGTCACGCGAACACGTTACACCGCCACAACCGTCGCGCGGCGCGTCTGGGAGTGCCACCAGATCACGTCGGGCAAGTTAATCGTTCGTCACCTGAGTCTGAGGGGTCCCTGGCCGCGCGGTGCGAAGTGGTGCCGAGGACCGGCGGTCGCCACTCGGCCTCCACGTTTGCAGCAAGGCGGTTCCGAAGCGTGTTGCAGTCGTGGCAGTCGCACTCGCCTCGGGTGAATGCACCGTGGGACGTACACTACCGGTGCCGACGAATCGGCGGCGAGCCTCAGACTCGCGACAAGGACGCGGGCATCTGATGCTTCGCTGGCCGAGAGTGGGCACCAGACTCCTCCGGGAAGCGAGCACCATACTCACCCGGATTTCAGCCTAATCCCGGCCGTTCGGACGGCTCTGTTGAGCACGAAATAGGGGAGCGAGGCGGCTCCCACGGGCTTCGGACTTCGGATCAGTCGCTCCAGCGCAGCATCTGACTTGTCGGAGGGCGCCCGCCTCCTCATGCCGATTGATCCGCTGATTCGTACTCACGGCGCCCGACGATGGGTATGTTTGTCAGTACGTCCCCGACACCTGCCGGGGACGCCAAGCCATCGATCGCCTAGTGAGCAGGCGCACGCGTCAACGTCGCCTCGGACGACCAACCATTCGCGTCGACGCATTCGTCCGTCGTGGCGATGTCCATCAGCCAGGTTGCCGCGGCGTCCGCGACGGCGCCACGGATCATGATCCTGGTGATCGCAGGCCCGCCCGCAACGCTCAGGTCCGGCCTGCGCCGTGCTCGTGGCGCGCGGTCGAACGTCTCGGCGGTGGTGTAGGCGGCGTGTACGAGGTCGCTGATGCTCATACGTTTGCTCCGGCACGTGACGAGCCAACTCGGCACCCGATTCGGAACGCCATACCGCCGAACTGTGCGGCGACACGCGTCACTCGACGTAGCGATTCTCCGCGTAGCACCACGCGAAGCCGCGCCCGACAGGCATCGAGTAGATGATGGGATGTCCAGTGTCGCGTGCATGGTCCCGGGCATGACCGCGGCTCGTCTCACAGCAGCCGACGTGGCCGCAGGTCCCGCACATGCGTAGGCTGAAAGCCTGGCCACACTCCTGGCAGCCATCGCTGGCCGGGTTCGGCACGGCTTCTGGCAGGTGCTCGCACGGCGAGCGGTCGAACAGCCCCGACACCCAGTTGAGCATCAGGTCACCTCGAAGTCGTTGGGGGCCACGATCGGGCTGGGGCAGTTGACGACGAAGCCCATGCCGCCGGTGTCGGGCGTGCCGTGATGGAGGGTGATTCGCCCATCAGCCTCCGCGGCGGCGAGCTCGGCCTGGGAGGTCAGCAGGGTCGCATCGGCCTCGTCGTTCCAGACCGCCGTCCAGTGGTCCCACATCGGGCTCCACGCGGGGTCGCCGGCCTTGGCCCCGAAGATGGCCGGCTGGAAGCCCATCGCGCCGGGCCCGGGGATGCCATTGCCGAAGACGGTGATCTTGCTGGTGGCGCCGGCCTCGATCAGGCCCTCGGTGCCGGGCGAGCCGACGATGCTCATCATCGGCGCCATCGGGACCGCCGAGGTATCGGTCAGGATGTAGCGGCTCTCCGGGAAGCACTGGTGGAGCTTGAAGGTGACGGTCATGGCGTCGAGGTCAGGCGCCGACAGCAGCGGCCCGTTGGCGAGCGGCAGCTTCACCTCGGGGTCGACGGTCAGTTCGCCGCCCGGCCACTTGACCAGCGGGTAATTGACGATGATGTCCGTCGGCTCGAGCTCTGCCTCCCCGGCGTCGGCCGCCGCCTGTACCGCTGCGGCTGAATCGAGCACGGCGGTCGACGAGGCACGGACGCGCGTCACCCGGAAGAGTGGCGTGAAGCCGTCCATGCCCGGCGCCGAACTCAGGACAGGGACCTGGTCCGCCGCCCCCTCGTCGAAGAGGTAGAGGTCAGCGGTGCCCCCGTCCAGGCTGCCCGCGGCCGAGAGGAGCGGGACGAAGACGAGGCCCTCCTGCTCGGCGAAAGCCGCATCGCTGGTATCGGTGCGCACGAAGTAGGCGGCCTCGCCGTCGACCAGAGCGGCATGCAGCCGCATCGTCACCGAGCCGCCATTCCACTCGAACGGGCCCCGCAGCTCGAAGTCAAGGACGTCCGCCACGAGCGTGGTCGCGGCGCTGTCGGGCGTGGGGCTGGGCGAGGTGATGCGGCTGGCCGCCGGGGACCGGCTGGCCAGCGCGCTCGGCGACCCGCCGCGGCCGGCGGGCGTACAGGCGGCCAGGATGGCGCCGCCGACGCCCAATCCCAGCATCCGAACGACGGCTCGACGGGTGTAGATCGTGTCCAGCATCGCCTCGCCTCCATGCCTGCCTGCGGCTGGCTTCCGGGTCGTGGCTGGCAGTGTCGGGCGTGGCTGACCGGCTGGCCGTAAGCTGGCTGACAGGCGATATCAGGCCTCAGATCGGCGGGAGGTCGACCAGGGTCGCGACCCGGAGCCCTAGGTCATCGCGGATGTGGCGCAGCAGCCCGATTCGATCCCCGCCAGGCACCTGGTCGGGGTCCGGCTGCGGCCAGCGCATGGTGCGACGGGCGCCGGGCACATAGGGGCAGCTGTCGCAGCCCTCCTCGCAGAGGGTGATCAGCAGGTCGGGGGGTGGCTGGAGCACTGTCACCAGCGCGCGCCGCCCCGGAACGAAGCTACCGATTCCGACCTCGCGCAGGACCTCCGCCACGCCATCGAGCGAGCCAGTGGGGTCCGTGCCGGCGGACGCGATGTCGTAGCGGCTCGCGCCGACGCCTGGGGCCAGGATCACGGCATGGTGGAAGAGCGCCTCGGCCAGCTGCGACCGCGCGCCGTGATCGGGATCCGCGAACAGGACGCGTGTCATGGCTGGACGGCTCAGTCGAGGCGCACGAGTGCGCCAGCGGAAAAGATCGGCGCGGCCTCGACGCCGAGCTCCGCGAAGACGGAGGCCGGAATGCCGATATCGGCCAGGTAGCGCGCTCCAGCGAAGCGGCGGCCCCCGCCCGTCTCGGTCCCACGCTTCGGGAGGGCCAGCGCGAGCGTGATGTGGGCGGACACGGCCGCGCCCGGCCGTTCCCCGGTGGTGGCGTCGATGCCCGACGGGATGTCGAGGCTGATCACCGGCCCATCGCCGATGGCCGCCAACCCGATCAGCGGTTGGTAGGCGTCGTCGGGCGCGCCGCGCAGGCCGTAGCCGATCATGGCGTCGATCACCGCATCGGCTCGCAGGACCTCGCCGGCGAGCTCGGGGTAGGAGCGGTCGTGCCCGGCCACCGCGGTGCGTACGCCGGCCGCCAGGAGCGGCTCCATCTGGGCGCAGGGCCCCGGGCGCAGCCGCAGGATTGGTCGGGCGAAGACCACGCAGACGTTTGCGCCCCATCCCGCCAGCCGCCGCGCCGCGACGAGCCCGCCGCCGGCGTTGTTGCCGGTCCCGGCCAGGACGACCAGGCTGCGCCCAGCCACCGATCCCCCCAGGGCATGGCGCGTGAGATCGGCCAGCTCGCTGCCGGCGTTCTCCATCATCTGCAGCAGCCCAAGGCCCAGCCGGTCGGTGGCGATGTGGTCGGCCGCGAGCATCGTGTCGCGGTCGACGGAGGGGACCGGCATCGGAGCGGTTGGGAAATCCGGGAGCTGCCAGCGAGGCCGAATGGCTCGGGTGGGGAGGGTCATGTCGCGGATGATGGATGGTTCCGCCACCGAACGATGTAATCCGCCCCACATGCCGGGCCGGTTCACGTGCGCCTCTACGTGCCTGACAACTCGCGCAGCCGCTCCAGATCGCGGATGACCACGCGCTGGTTATGCATCTCGAGCACGCTCCGCTCGCGGAGCGCGGAGATCGTGGTCGCCAGCGTCTCGCGCGAGGTGCCGATCATGTCGGCCAGCTCCTGCTGCGTCAGTCGCGCGTCGATCGCCACGCCACCGTCGGCCGGCTGGCCGAAGCGCTCGGCCAGCTCAAGGAGCCGGGCGGCCAGGCGCTGCTCGACCGAGCGGAAGGCCATCACCTCGCGCTCGCGCTCGGAGACCGCCAGCCTCTCCGAGAGGTAGCGGATCATGTTGAGGCCGATGCCCGGGAAGCGGTCGATCAGTCGTCGCAGCTCCTCCGGCGTGAAGCTGCAGATCACCGCGTCCTCGATCGCCTCGGCGTAGACCTCATTCAACTCCTGGCCAAGCCACGACATGCGCCCGACGATGCGGCCCTTGTCGAGGATGTCGAGGGTCAGCTGCTTGCCATCCGGCGTCAGTCGATAGAGGCGCACCCGCCCACGCTTGACGATGTACAGACGTTCCCCGTCGTCGTCGGGCGAAGTGACCAGCCCGCCGGTGCGGCAGGCCGTCATCGGCAGCGTGCGGCTGATCTCCCTGAGCTGGTCCAGGGTCAGGCCGGCGAAGAGGTCGACCTCGCGCAGCAGACCCGCCTTCAGCTCGGCGTCGGTCAGCGGTCCGCCGACGGGTATCTCGACCTCGTGATCGGCATCGCGTTCGAAGAGGCGTCTCAGCACCGCGCCATCATGCACCGGCTCGACGGCCAGGTGCGGCCAGTCAGCCAGGCCACAGACCCGCGGACGCGTGGGGGCGACAGTATGGTGTTGTCATGCGACGACTCCTCGGCCTCCTGCCCGTCCTGACCATGCTGACCGTGGCGTGCACGGCCGTGCCCGGCGCGCCACGCTCCTCGGCGCCATCGGTTCCGCCCGAGCGGTCCACCTCCACCACCGCCGATGAGGGCCTGCGCGTCGTGACCGCCGGCTGGGCGACCGACTTCTCGCGCCACGAGGTGCCGCTCGGCGAGATCATCGGCGGCGGCCCGGGCAAGGACGGCATCCCGGCGATCGACGAGCCGCAGTTCCTGCCGGTCGACCGCGCCGATTGGCTGGTCGAGCACGAGCCGGTCATCGCCTTCGGCATCGGCGACGACTGGCGCGCTTACCCGATCCAGATCCTGATCTGGCACGAGATCGTCAACGACGACGTGGCCGGCACGCCGGTCACGATCACGTTCTGTCCGCTGTGCCACACCGCCATCGCCTTCGACCGCCGCGCGGGGGATCGGGTGCTCGACTTCGGCACCACCGGCAACCTGCGCCACTCGGACCTGGTGATGTACGACCGCCAGACCGAGAGCTGGTGGCAGCAGGCCACCGGGCGCGCGATCGTCGGCGAGCTGACCGGCACGCAGCTCGAGTTCCTGCCCAGCCAGCTCATCAGCTGGGGACAGTTCGTGGCGGCGCACCCAGATGGGCTTGTCCTCTCGCGCGAGACCGGCCATCCGCGCGATTACGACCGCAACCCGTATCCCGGCTACGACGTCGTGGACTCGAACCCGTTCCTGCTCGAGGACTGGACCCTCATCGACGGCCGGCTGAGCCCCAAGGTGCGCATCCTGGGGCTCGTCATCGGCGACGAGGCGGTCGCCTATCCGTTCCCGTTCCTGGCCGAGAAGCCGGTCGTCAACGACGAGGTCGGTGGCGATCCGATCGTCGTCCTCTGGACCAATGGGGCGGCTTCCGGGCTTGGCGGCACAACCGTTGCCGGCGGCGAGATCGTCGGGGCAGCGAACGCCTTCAGCGCCGTCCTGGACGGGCGCACCCTCACCTTCGAGCCTGCCGACGAAGGAGCGATGCGGGATGTCGAGACCGGGTCGGGGTGGACGTTCGAGGGCCGCGCGACGGAGGGCGAGTTGGCAGGCGCGCAGCTCGAGCTTCTGGTCGCCGATTCCCCGTTCTGGTTCGCCTGGGCGGTCTTCCGGCCCGACACCCGTGTCTGGCAGCCCTAGCGGAGTCAGCGGGCAGCCCGCCTCAGCGCCCGCCTCCGGCACGAGAAGGTAGGCTGTGAGGCGATGGCAGCGCGCTCGGTCATCCTCGTCTTCGACGTCAACGAGACGCTCCTCGATCTGAGTGCCCTCGACGGCCCGTTCGAGCAGGTCTTTGGCGACGCTGCTGTGCGCCGCGAATGGTTCGGGCAGCTGCTGCAGTCGGCGCTGGTATCGACGGTCACCGACGCCTATGCGGACTTCGGAAGCGTCGGGCGTGCGGCTCTGACGATGGTCGCCCAGCGGCGCGGGCGCGAGCTGACCGAGCCCGAGATCGGTCAGATCCTCGGGACGGTGAAGCGGCTGCCGCCCCATCCGGAGGTGCCCGACGCCTTGCAGCGGCTGCGGGACGGCGGTTTCCGGCTCGCTACACTCACGAACTCGACCGAGCCGGTCGTCCAGGCGCAACTGGAGCACGCAGGCCTGACGGCGTTCTTCGAGCGGACGCTGTCCGCCGACGCGACACGGCGGCTGAAGCCGGCCCCGGAGGCGTACCGCTTGGCCGCCCGGGAGCTGGAAATCGACATCGGGCAGATGCGGGTCGTCGCGGCCCACGCCTGGGATGTGGCCGGCGCTCTACGCGCCGGCTGCCTGGCCGCGTTCGTGGCGCGTCCAGGCATGGTCCTCGATCCGCTGGCGCCCAGCCCCGACGTCGTCGGCGCGGACATGACAGAGGTGGCCGCCGCGCTGCTGCAGGGTGGATCCGCATGATCCGCTTGGCGTGGCCGATGCTCGTTTCGCTGCTCGTGTTGAGCGCCTGCTCCGTCGGCACCACTCCCGTGCCCGTCACCAGCGATCAGCCGGCAGCCGGAGATCCGTCGACCAGCGCCACCCCCGTGCCCGTCACCAGCGATCAGCCGGCAGCCGGAGATCCGTCGGCCAATGCGCTGCTCGAGCACGAGCTCACCGACGTCCGCTCCGGCGAGCGTTTCACCCTCGGCCAGCTCGCCGCCGACGGTCCGGTGCTTGTCGAGACCATGGCCGTCTGGTGCACCACCTGCCTGGCCCAGCAGCGCGAGGTGGTTGAGGCCCACGCGCTGGCCGACTTCCACTCTGTGGGCATCGACGTCGACCCCAACGAGCGTCCCGACGACCTGGCCGAGTACGCCGACCGCGAAGGGTTCGACTGGCGCTTCGCGATGGCCGATGCCACGCTCGTGGATCTGCTGACCGACGCCTACGGCTTCGCGGTCACCAACCCGCCATCCACGCCGACCTTCGTCATCTCCACCGATGGGCGGGTCAGGGCGCTTGAATTCGGGCGGGTGCGGAGTGCCGAGGAGCTGGTCGCCGAACTCGCTTCCGACTGAGCGGGCTGGCGATGGAGGTGTACATCGGCGCCCTTTTCGCCGGCATCGGCGCGACGCTCACGCCGTGCATCCTGCCGCTGTACCCCGCATTCCTGGCATACCTCACCAGCAGCACCGCCCTCGTGCCCTCTGCGGCGGGCGCCGCCGGGCCGCAGGCCGTTCGCCTGCCACCGGCCGCGGCCGCCTTCGTCGTATGGTCTGGCGTCGTCGCCGGCATGCTCGTCATCGGCGGCGTGATCGCGGCACTGGCCGTCCCGCTCGGCGACTTCAACCGATTCGTGCTCCCCACGGCCGACCTGCTGCTGATCGGGCTCGGCGTGCTGTTGCTGATCGGCGTCAACCCGTTCGCACGGCTGCCCCAGCCATCGCCGTCCAATCTCGGCCGCCGGGGGCCGATTCTCGGCGCCTTTGGCTATGGCCTCCTCTTCGCGCCGATCGCCATCCCGTGCAGCGGCCCGTTCCTGGTCGGGATCTTCGCCTTCAGCCTGACCATCGGCGATGCGCTGGGCCGACTGCTGTTCTTCGCCGTCTTCGGCATCGGCTTCGGCCTGCCGCTCTTCCTCCTGGGGACGGTGGGGCAGGCGCGCGGCGCACAGCTGGCACGCGCGGTCGTGCGCTACGAGCGCCCGCTCCAGCTCGTGCTCGGCGTGGCGCTGGTCGCTGTTGGTGCGTGGGACCTGGCGAATAACCTGCCGCTCATCCTCGCGTGAGCGCCAGCCATGCCGGCTGCAGATTCGGCGCGGGTGTTCGCTGGCTCACAGCGGCTGCGCCACATCACCGGCGAAGCTCGGCCGACGAATGCCTCATCTCGGGGCCTGGGGCAAGACCCCGATTCAGTCAGGAGAATTCACGTGCGAGCCGATATCGCCCCGGGAGCGACCTTTCCCGATTACGAGCTGCCCGACCAGAGCGGACGTCGCCGGCGGCTCTCCGAGCTGCAGGGCGGCGATCCGATGATCGTCGTCCTGTCGCGCGGCCATTTCTGCCCCAAGGACCGCCGACAGCTGCGCAACCTGGTCGATCTCTATCCCGAGATCAAGGTGGCGTACACGAAGGTCGTCACCATCTCGACCGACAACCTGCTCGAGACCAATGAGATGCGCGATGCCCTGGGGGCCGCCTGGCCATTCCTCTCGGACCCGGGCCGGACGGTGCAGAAGGATCTGGATATCGCTGAATACACAGACCCCGAGCACGACCCGATGATCCCGCACACCCTCGTGCTGGGCCCTGGTCTGCGCGTCTTCTCGATCTACAACGGCTACTGGTACTGGGGCCGCCCGTCGAACGAAGACCTGCGGCGCGACCTGCGGGAGCTGACCCGCCAGATCCGGACCGACTGGGACCTCGGCGCGCCCGGGCTGCGTGAGAAGTGGGCCGCCGGCGACCGGGACGACTTCTGGCCCTACGGTCGGTCCATGCGCGAGGTCCTGGCCGGCGCCGAGCGCTGACGGTCCGAACGCATGCCTCACGCCGGGCCGTTCGGAACTGGCCGTCATCGGTCGGCCGCAGGACGGTATCGGGGTAGGCGAGGTACAGGAGACAATGACTGTGACCAGCAGGGCAGGAGGTGCCCTGCGCGGCGACCCTGTCCGACTCGTCGAACATGACCCCACGTAGCGAGCCAATCGCGGGGCGTCCCGACGCCGAGGCAGCGGGCCGGGCTCGCGCGAGGCGTGGAGCCCGGCCCTCAAGGAGCGCTACCCGTTCTTGTTGTGCGACACGTACAGCGTGACGCCGCTCGACTCTTCGATCGTTTCGTCGTTGGGCGATCTCCCGCATCACGCTCGCGTCCCTGGCGTCGAACGCGGGCCGGTACCGCTCGATGACGCGCCGATTGCGCTCATCCTTCATGCCTCGACCCCACCTCGTTCACGCAATCGCCTCGCGGCCTGGCCGAACAGACCGCCCAAGACCCGAACCGTTGTCGGGAAGGGATGGATCGTGTCGGCCAGGACGTCGATCGGGGTGCGGGTCCTGATGGCGAGGACCGCCTCGCCGATGGCGTCGGCCGCGCCCGGTGCGGCGATGAACGCACCGAGGAGGACACGCTCGCGCCGGTCGACCGTGATCGTCACGTGGCCGGCGGCTTCCGCGATGTAGCCAGGGGCGGTGGTCGCGTAGTCCTGCGTCTCCTCGAAAGCGTCGAAGCCCCGCTCCAGGGCCTCCTCGAGCTGGAGGCCGACCCCGGCGGTCTGGGGCTCGGTATAGGTGGCGCGCGGAATGGCCCGGTGGTCGGGCTTCACGTCCTCGCCCAACGCGATCCGGGCGATCATCTCGCCCTGGTAGACAGCGAGGTGGGTGTGCATCTCGGGCCCGGCCGGGTCGCCAGCGACGTAGACGCCGTCGGCGATGCGGAGGCGATCGTCGGGATGGAGCTGGCCGTCGTCGAGGCGGATGCCGACCGTCTCCAGACCGAGGTTCGCCAGCGGCGCGGTCCGCCCGACCGCGAGCAGGACTTCGTGGCCTTCGACCGTCGCGCCGTCGGACAGCTCGATCGCGTGCGCGCCATCGCGTCCGGCCCGCGGCCTCACCCGCGTGGCGCGGACGCCGGTCCGGATGTCGACGCCGTCGCGGCGCAGGGCGGCATCGAGCGTCGCCGAGCTGCGGGGGTGGTCCTTCGGGTTGATCCGCTCATGCGGCGACACGAGGATCGTCGGCACGCCATAGCGGCTGTAGACCTGGGACATCTCGACGCCGGTCGGACCGGCGCCCAGGATGACCAGGCTTCGCGGCAGCTCGCGGGTCGATGTGGCCTCGCGGTTCGTCCAGGGCTTGATCTGGTCGAGGCCCTCGATGTCGTCGGGGATCGTCGAGTTCGTCCCGACCGACACGAGGATCGCATTCGCGCCGAGGATCCGCTCGCCGTCGTCGTAGCGGACGACGACCCGGCCGGGCCCGTCGATCCGACCCTCGCCGCGGATGACGACCGCCCCGGCGGCCTCCAGATCCTTGACATGACCGCTGTCGTCGGGCCAGTCGCGGTGCTCGCGAACGATCATCCAGTCCCGGAAGTCCGACGCCCGCTGCCACGGGTAGTCGCCGCCAGCGTGGTGGATCGCCGCAGCGTGGAGGAGCGCCTTCGACGGCATGCAGGCCCAGAACGGGCACGAGCCGCCGAACAGCTCGCGGTCGATGATCGCGACGCTGCCGCCGAGCTTGCGGGCCAGGTGCGCCGCCGCCTGGCCGGCCTCGCCGGCGCCGATGATGACCAGGTCGAATGCCTCATTCATGGGTGTCACTCCGCGCAGCAGGACAGCTTGGAGACGTCCCGGCTGAAGGCCTGGGCGCCGATCTTGAGCGCCTCGCTCATCGTCGGGTAGACGTGGATCAGGTCAACGAAGTCGCCGATCGTCGCCTTGAAATGCATTGCCATGGCGGCCTCGTGGATGACCTCGGACGCGGCCTCGCCGATCACATGAACCCCGAGGATCCGCTCGTCGATCGTCGACGCGATCATCTTCACGACGCCCTCGGGCTTGTGGATCGCGCCGGCTCTTGGGACATAGGCGAGCGGCGTGGTGGCCGTGACGGCGGGCGTGTGCCTCGCCTTGACCTCCGCCTCCGTCAGGCCGACCGTGCCGATCGGCGGGTCGGTGAAGATCGCCCGCGGGATGACCGTGCCGTCGAACGGCTTCCTCGCCGCGGCGAGGGCGTTCTCGGCGACGAGCCGCCCCTGGCGTGCTCCGACCGGCGTCGCCATCTGTGAGCCATGCTGGCGGCCGATGACGTCGCCGGCGGCCCAGATATGGTCGACCTTGGTCCGCAGTTCGCGGTTCACGACGACGACCCCGGCCTCGTCGAGGGCGATCCCGGCAGTCTCGAGCTCGAGATTCTCGGTGTTCGGCGTTCGGCCGGTGGCGACGAGGAGCCGGTCGGCGCGCAGGATCCGGCGCGCGTCCGGCGTCTCGACCGCGACCGCCACCCCCCGGCCGTCGCCGGACACGCGCTCGACTCGCGTGCTGGCAAGGATCTCGATCCCCTCGGCCCGGAACGACTCGGCCAGCGTCTGCCCGAGCACCGGCTCATAGCCGCGGAGGAACTCCGAGCGGGCGACGATCGTGACCCGGCTGCCGAGTCGGGCGAACATCTGGGCGAGCTCGGCCGCGACGTACCCGCCACCGAGGACGATCAGCGACCCCGGCAGCTCGGTCAGCCGCCCGGCTTCGTCCGCGTCGAGCAGGTCGCTGGTCAGGAACGGGACCGAGTCGAGGCCGCGGATGGCCGGGACCGTTGGGCGGCTGCCGGTCGCGACGAGGATGCGATCGGCGTCGATCGTGCGGCCGTCGAGCGAGATCGTGTGCGGGGCGGCGAAGCGGGCGTCGCCGTCGAGGACCTCGAGGTCGATCCCGTCGGCGACCGCGGCGTACTTCTTGGCCCGGTAGTCGCGGACCACGTCGTCCTTCTGGCCGATGAGCGTCGGAAAGTCGACCTCGATCCGCGCCGGCGTGAGACCGGCGTACCGTGGGTGGCCGGCCTCCCACACGATCCGCGCCGCCTCGATGAGGTTCTTGGACGGCAGGCAGCCGCGGTTGGCGCACGTGCCGCCCAGGGTCCGTCGCTCGACCATGCCCACCCGAGCGCCGAGCTCGTTGGCCTTGATCGCGGCGGCGAAGGCGGTCGAGCCCGAGCCGAGGATGAAGAGGTCGTAGGGCGTGGTCATGTGGTCACGAGCTCCGCTGTGAGGGGATGTCAGGTCTGCCTCGAGGCTGGGCCATCGGACGGTGCGCCGCTGTAAGCTGGCATACGGAGAGGCGTATTAGTATGGCATCAGTCGTATCGAACTCTCGCAGCCACTAGTTGGCGGCGATCAGGAGGAACACCGTGAGCGCGAACAATCAGCAAGAGCAGCTTCAATACATCGACCTCGGCGTGGGCCGCATGACCTGCGACGACTGCGTGCAAACCGTCACCGCCGCGCTCGAGTCGGTCCCCGGCGTCGAGGCAGCCGACGTCAGTCTCGAGGGCCGCAGCGCCCGGGTGGCGGCGGAGCCATCGGTCGAGATGGAGCGCCTGACCGCGGCGGTCCGGGCGGCCGGCTACAACGCCTTCGTCCGATCCAGCGGGACACGAGCATGACGGTCGAACCGCCCAGCCCGATTGGGCTCAGCAACCTGCCGAGCGCCGCCACTCGCCCGCAGCTCACCCGGCCGGAGGTCCTGGCTACCTTCTTCCAGGGTCTCGCCGACCCGACCCGGGTGCGGATCCTCGAAGTGCTCGCGGAGCGTCCGCGGACCGTGTCCGAGCTGCAGCGCGAGCTCGGCCTCGCCCAGGGGCGGGTTTCGAGCCACCTCTCCTGCCTACGCTGGTGCGGCTACGTGCTCGCTACCGTAGAAGGTCGCCACAACCGCTACCAGGTGGTCGATCCGCGGATCCGAGACATCCTCGCCGACGCGGAGTCGATAATCCGCGAGAACGCGACGCGACTCAGCTCGTGTCTCGTGCTGGCGACCGAGTAACCGTCCGTCGCGTTGGGCCTCAGTGTCCGGGGACACCCTCCGGCTCAGCGGAACGGGGTTCCGACTCCAGTTCTCCGCGACCTACGATGGGTATGGTTGTTAGGACGGCCCCGTCACCTGCCGGGGACGCTTGCTCACTTCCCAGGCAAGCGATGGATCGTCTAGTAAGCAAGGACCGTTCCGGCCGCTCATGATGCGCGAGCCTTCAGAAGGGCAATGCTCTCGCGCCCACTGACCGTGACCCGGCCGGGTCACTGGGCGACGGCAATCGGGGCATCGGCGTGGGCGTACGCGACCACCGCCTCGGGATCCATCGCTCGCCCTTCGGCAAGCGCGCGTTCGACTGCCTCGTCACCGATGGCCTGCCGTGCCGTGCCGAGGGGGTCCACAACGAGCAGAGCGGCGGCCGGCGGTCGGATCGCTCCGGCCGCTTCGCGGACCGCCTCCGCCGCGCCCCACAGCCGGGCGACGCGCTCGTGCCGGCCCATCTCACCCTCGACGGCGGCAACGAGAAACAGGAGCCATGCCATCGCGGGACGATTGCCGGCGGCCGCCATGAGATCGAGGCCGCGGAGGTAATACTCTCGGCCACGCGCCTTGTCGCCGGAGAATCGGTGGCCGTTGGCCAGACCGATCAGCGATTCGTTCAGCTCCCATCGCTCACCGAGCGTCTCGAAGAGCGCCACTGATTGCTCGAAGAGGGGGATGGCGCCTCGCGGATCCTTGCGGGCGATGCCTCGAGCCAGGCCCAGCGCCCGATAGGCGCGTGCGCTCCCGTGCCGATCGTCCAACCGTTCCGCAAGCGTCAGGCTCTGACGGAGCAGGTCCTCCGCGCGGTCGAGGTCCTTCAGATTGCCCTGCGTCCCGCTCCACACCAGTGTTAAGCCCAGGTCGTACAGTGCCCGGACCCGGTCGGTCGTCTCCTCGTCGGCGGTAAAGAGCGCGAACCCGTCCTCGTTGTGACGACGGGTCGCCACGAAGTCGCCGTCCCACCAGGCAAGCCCCCCGGCGGCCGACAGCGCTCTGGCTCGCGTTTCCCGCGACGAACCTGGCAGCGCGAGGAGCTGGTCGAGCGCCTTGCGGCCCTCCCAGAGCGGGCCGCGTTGGTGCCAGAAGCGCCACAATGCGGCGGCCATCCTCAAGCCCAGATCGGCTTCGCCGCTCCGGATCGCCCAGTCAATGGCACGACGCAGATTCGGCCGCTCCACCTCACAGCGGTCGAGCCATGATGCCTGCTCCATCCGCGTGAGGTGCGGTTCGGCCGCCTCGGCGAACGACTCGTAGAAGGCGGACTGGCGCCGCTCAGTGGCATCGGCGTCGAAGTCGGTCCGGAGCCGCTCACCGGCGTAGTCCCGGATGGTTTCGAGCATCCCGAAGCGCGGCTCCGCATCCCCGTCGGTCTGGCGCAGCAGGCTCTTGCCCACGAGCGCGGCGATCCCGTCCAGGATCGCGATCCCCAGGTCGCCTGGGTCTGCGACGGCCGCCGCCCCCTCGAGTGAGAAGCCACCGGAGAACACCGCGAGGCGGGTGAATAGCCGCCGCTCGGGCCCATCGAGCAGCTCATAGCTCCAGTCAATCGCGGCCCACATCGTGCGCTGCCGCGCCGGCCGGCCTCGCGTCGCCGCCGGCATCAGCGGCTGATGGGCCTCCAGCCGGGACAGGATGGCCGCCGGCGTCAGCACCCGGACCTGGCTGGCACCGAGCTCGATCGCCAGCGGCAGGCCGTCGAGCCGGGCGATGATTCCGGCGACGGCGATGGCCTGATCCGCCGAGAGCTCAAATCCCGGCTTCACGTCCCTGGCGCGATCCACGAACAGCGCGACCGCCGGGCTCGCCGACAGCAGTTCCAGCGAGCCGCCCGCAGGAACGTCGAACGGGGGGAGCTCGAGCTCCTGCTCGCCATAGATGCCGAGCGGGCTGCGACTGGTCACCAGGACTCGGAGACGGGAAGCGGCGGCCAGGAGCTCCTCGACGACGTGCGCCGCCTCCACCACCTGCTCGAAGTTGTCGACGAGCAGCAGCGCCTCGCGGTCGCGCAGGTACCCTCTGGCGGCGTGCAGCGCATCGCCGCCGGGATCGACGCCAAGGCGTAACGCCTGCGTGATGGCCAGCGGCACGAGGGCCGGGTCTCGCAGTGCCGACAGGTCGACGAAGAAGGCACCGTCCGGCAGGTGGTCGCGAAGCTCTTCGGCCGCTTTGAGGGCGAGGCGGGTCTTCCCGGTTCCGCCGGCACCGGTCAGGGTGACCAGGCGGTGGCCGCGCACCAGGTGGATGAGCCGAGCCAGCTCGCGCTCCCGGCCGACGAAGCCGGTCAGCGGGCGCGGCAGGTTCCCAGGTCTCGCGTCGAGTGTCCTGAGGTCCGGGAAGTCGGCAGGGAGTCCATCGATCTCTAGCTGCCAGATCCGCACGGGCTGCTCGAGGTCTCTCAGCCGATGCTGACCGAGGTCGCGAAGGTGGGTGTCGCCCGGCAGTGCCTCGGCGACGAGCGCACGCGCCGCGTCAGAAAGCAGGACTTGGCCGCCATGGCCGGCGGCCGCGATCCGAGCGGCGCGATGGACGTCGAGCCCGACGTAGTTGTCGCCGCCCAGGCGGGCCACGCCGGTGTGCAGGCCGATTCGGACGCGCACCGACGCATCGTTCGGCCAGCCGGGGCGCGCCAGCTCACGCTGCGCCCTGCTTGCCGCCGCGACGGCATCGGGCGCGGAGGGGAAGACGGCGAAGAAGGCGTCGCCCTCGGTGCTGACTTCAGTCCCGCTGTTGGTTGCGATCGCGGTCCGCAGGATCTCGGCGTGGCGCTCGAGGAGGGTCACGTACGCCTCGCCGAGCAGCGTCAGGAGGGCCGTGGAGCCCTCGATGTCGGTGAACAGAAATGTCACCGTGCCGGTCGGCAGCGCCGGGTTGCTCTCGGGTGGCATTGGGCGGCATACCTCCTGCGCGTCTCAGGCCAGTGTGGCATGCCTGCTCAAGGCGGGTTCGTCAATCGGCTCGAGCGCCCGACCGTTCTTCATCCGTTGATCGGCCAGGACGATGGTCGCCTTCCGCGGCGCGCCGACGGGCGATCTGGTTGACCTGGCGGCACCGATCGCCCGGCCAGCCTCGACATCGATGAGCTCCTGCAGCACAGGCTGCATCCCCTGGCGCGAGACGTCGATGTCGCCGCCAGCGCGGAGGCGCGGCGTCAGGCGGATCGCGATTCCGAGTCGGCCTCCAGTCTGCCTACGATGGGAATGTTTGCTAGTACGGCCCCGGCACCTGCGGGGGACGCCATAGCAACCGAGACCGTCTCGGGAAACGCCACTGTGAGCCCGAATTCGGCGGCATCCGGGGTGCAACGAACTGGGGACCTCTCCCGAGACCTCGGTGGGGCTGGTGGAGGAGGAGAACGTCCTATCTCACGTCCCGAGATGATCTCGGATGGCATGGGGAATCCAGGCATTCTTGACCAATCGGGGCGAACTCGATCCGAAGGGGCTGAAGCACCCCTATAAGCACCCTTATGGCATCGCGCCATGCGAACCACCGCAACTCAAACGCGCTCAATCGACCCAGACTGGGACGCATGACATCGGAATCCCGCGCATCCGGTATGCGGTACCAAGTCTCATCTCCAGGGCACGATTCGTGCTCAGAATCGGCTTGGATGCGGTTTGTCGGCACTCTGTGGGCACCCGTAATCTGCGGCGTCACCCAATCGCATCATCGGGGCTTCGTCCAGGCGGGCCCTTCACGGTCCCGGGCCCGGGTAGCTTGACGTTCGGCCCCGGCGCTGCCGATCATCCCTACGATGACGGCGTATGACGTGGCGATCGTTGGCGGTGGGATCGCCGGCGGCGCGCTGGCAACCGCCCTGGCTCGCGGCGGTCTCGGGGTGCTCCTCCTGGAGCGTCAGACCGAATACCGCGACCGAGTGCTAGGTGAGGGCATGATGCCGTGGGGGATCGCCGAGGCCCGGCGGGCGGGCGTCGAGGACGTCCTGGTCGGAAACCCGGACGGCGCGGTCACGCTCACACACTGGCTCGCTTACGAGATCGGCAGCGATCCGGATGCCGTGATGCGTAACGCGCTGACCGTCGGATTCGGTGATCGCGTGCCGGGGATCGAGGGCATCCTGGACGTGCGTCATCCCGTGGCCTGCGAGGCGTTCGCCGGAGCCGCCTCGCTCGCAGGAGCGACCGTCGTCCGCGGAGCGACCGACGTCCTCGCGACCTTTGGTTCCGCCCCCACCGTGAGCTGGTCCGGAGCGGGCGCGCGCCAGGCGGTGTCGTGCCGGCTCGTGGTGGGCGCGGATGGCAAGGTTTCGACAATCCGGAGACAGGCGTCCATCGGGCTGCGCGAGGAAGGGGCGACATCCGTCGCGGCCGGCATGCTCGTGGGCGGGTTGGACGGAGCCCCCGCGACGATGGGGTATTCCCTCCACGAGACCGATCGTCACCTGATCAGCTTCCCCCAGGCCGGAGCAAGAGCCCGCCTCTACGTCTGCATCGCGATCGCGGAACGGTCGCAGTTCACGGGCGAAGGTGGCGTCGGGCGGTTTCTCGCCGCGTGGAACTCCCCGAGTCTGCCGTTCGGCGGGGCGGTGGCTGGTGGGCGGCAGGACGGACCGTGCGGAACCTTCCCGCTCAGCTCGGCATTCGTCGACGACCCGGTCGACGAGGGTCTCGTCCTGATCGGCGACGCGGCGGGGTGGGTCGACCCGCTCATCGGACAGGGCCTTGCGATGGCGATGCGAGATGCTCGAAGCATCGCCGAAGTCCTGCTCGACGAGTCGAACTGGGACCCGGCGGCCTTCGCGTCCTATGCCGACGAGCGAAGGCAGCGGCTCGCGATCCTCGCGCTCAATGCGCGAATCCAGCAGCACCTCCACGTCGAGTTCTCGCCGTCCTTCGCGCCGCTGCGGCTCGAGGTGACGGAGAAGACGTACGAGGACGAGCTGTTCGGGTCCCTGCTCGGGACGCAGACTCGCGGCCCCGAGTACGCCGATCCTCGGGTCCTCGAGGCGACGGAACGAGCGCGGCTCTCCGCGATGATCGGCACGGTCGTCTAGCGGTTACAGGGCTCACCCATGGCTCGTGGTCTGGACCCGGTGACCACCGGCGCATTGTGTGGGTCGCACGGGTGCCATGGAGCAATGGCTGGGCGGCGGGCCGTCGCCGGCGCTCCGCTGCTACGAGGACAGTCCGCACGCTGGTCAGCGGTCAGCTTTCCCCCGGTGAGATTGACCACGCTGGTCGGACGGATCTGCCCTCGCGGAGGAAGAGGCCCGCGCGGGTCGCGCTCGTCGACGCGGCCCAACACTGAATTGGCTAGGGAGTGTGCACGGTTGAACGACATGGCTGAGCAAGTTGACGTGGTGGTCCTCGGCATGGGGACCGGCGGTGAGGAAGTCGGAGGCCGTCTGGCGTTGGCCGGCCTGGCGGGTCCCCAGGGACCTGCATCGCTTGACCAATCTGAACGCAACATGTGGGTGTCCGGCTGAAGCACCCTTATAAGCACCCTTATGGCATCGCGCCAATCCGTGCCACCGCGAATCAAACGTGCTCAATCGACCCAGATTGGGTCGCATGACATAGGAATCTCGCGCATCCGGTAAGCGGTACCAAATCAGAAAATTGAGACCCGATCCACGCTCGGATCGGACCTCTCGGTGTTCTAATTGTGTCTCAGTACCCTTATCAGCACCCTTATCCCGTTCGGCCGCACCGCGTCGCCGCAACGCGCTCCCCGAGGGGTGCCAGACTGTCAGCCATGGGAGACCAGTCCGGCGACGTGTTGTCTGGCATCGGCAACACGCCGCTCGTGCAGCTGCGACGCGTGGTCCCGCCGGGCGCCGGCCGCGTAGTGGTGAAGGTCGAGAGCACCAACCCCACGGGCTCGATGAAGGACCGCATGGCGCTGGCCGCCATCGACGGCGCCGAGGCGGCGGGGTACCTGACGCCCGGCGCCACCGTGGTCGAGTACACCGGCGGCTCGACCGGCACCTCCCTGGCGTTGGTCTGCGCGGCACGCGGCTATCGGCTAAAGATCGTCACCTCGGATGCCTTCAGCGCCGAGAAGCGCGATCACCAGGCCGCGTTGGGCGCGGAGATCACCCTGGTCCGCAGCGACCGTCAGCAGATCACCGAACAGCTGATCAAGACGATGATCGAGACCGCCCATCGCATCAGCGCCGAGGAGGGCGCCTGGTGGGTCGACCAGCTCAACAACCACCACGCCGCCCGCGGCTACGAGGCGATGGGCGACGAGATCTGGACCCAGGCCGCCGGTGGGGTCGACGGCTTCGTCCAGAGCGTCGGCACCGCCCACTCCATCCACGGCACGGTAACCAGCCTGCGCAGGCACCGACCCGACATCCACACCGTGGCGGTGGAGCCGGCTGAGTCGCCCATCTTGTCGGAGGGACGCACCGGCGCCCACGAGATCGAGGGCATGGGCATCGGCTTCGTGCCGCCGCTATGGGACCCCGCTGACGCCAGCGAGATCATGACCGTCACCACCCGCGAGGCCAAGGAGATGGCCCGCCGCCTGGCCCGTGAGGAGGCGCTGTTCGCCGGGGCCTCGTCGGGTGCCAACGTGGTCGCCGCCATCCGGCTGGCTGGGCGCCTGGGACCGATCTCGACCATCGCCACCATCCTGGTGGACAGCGGCCTGAAGTACCTGACCACCGATGTCTACCAGGGGGCGGAGCGCTCCAACCTGGCGCAGATGGTGGACCTGATACCGATCCAGCAGCTGGCCGCAGACGACCGCGCCTGACGTCGGACGGTCGCAGTCGACGCGCGAGACTCGCGCAGGCAGATGGCCGGCCTGAGGATCTCGGCGGTGTGCCCGATGAACGAGACGGGGAGGCCGCAAGCCCGAACCGGGATCGAATGCAAAGCGCCGAGCCGACGGGTCGGGCAGGACGTGGCCGATTCGTGCTCAGGATGGCTGCGGAGACTCGAGAGCGTCTGATCTTTTAAGTCGGTTGGACGCCACGGCGCAGAAAGCTGAAGCACCCTTATAAGCACCCTTATGGAACCGCACCATGCGTCCCAGATCGACTCAAACGTGCTCAATCGACCCAGACTGGGACGCCTGACACCGGAATCATGCGCATCCGGTATGCGGTACCAAGTCTCATCTACACCGCCGATTCGTGCTCAAATCAGGCCGGTTTCACCTTTCCACGTGCACTGCGAGCACCCTTATCGGCACCCTTGTGGGATTGGCTCACGTCGGTCGCCGCGTGACGCGGAGGCGTGGCCATTTGGCGTTCGCGCGGCCGTTGGCGGCGGCGGTCGTGCTCAATCGGTCCTCAGCAGCCGAGCGAACAGCCGCCCGCCTGCTTCCAGCATCGATTCTCGGCCATTCACCCGATCGCACACCCATTGGCCCCTGACTACGGTGTGATGCGGGACGAGGTAGCGCCGCCAATATCTCGCCGAGGCGAAAACCGTTGGAGCGTGACTGGCGACCTCAGGAGTCGGCAGTCGGGAACCGCGCAAACCCTACCTGCCTGCCTGACCTCGTCGAGCCTTCCGGGTCGGATCTGGGAGTGGTCGATGTAGACGACTGGCTCGGCCACGGCGCGTCCTCCGTTGCCCGGTTGGTCACGTCGTACCGCCCGAAGACGATTCAGGTGTCCATCCCGGGCTTCGCAATGGCGGGACCTTGACGTAGGCCTGAAATTGGTCTAGACCTTCTCCGTCGACACCCGCCGCTGCGTCTGTGGAATCTGGCGTCCCACGACCCGCGGCCGGTCGACGCCAAAGCCAGGGGGCAGGGATACGACAGCGTATGGCCGATGAGTCCCGGGAACGGCTGCCAGAGGGCGCGCGAGACGGCCTTGGCCTCGCGCAGGGGGCCACTCGGGGGTTAGCCGCCTACCTCCAGATCGAGGAGGAGTTGGCGAGCCGCATCGAGGAGGGGGTTCTGGCGGTTGGCGACCGGATCCCGGCGGAGCGCCAACTAGCCAGCCAGATGGGGGTGAGCCGCATGACGGTTCGCCAGGCGCTTGCCCGCCTCGAGCATCGCGGCCTGGTGAGCCGAGAGCAGGGCCGCGGCACGTTCGTCTCCGAGCCTAAGCTGCGCCACCAGGCAACCGCTCTGCGCGGCTTCTTTCAAGAATCCGTCGGCCAGGGCGTCCTGCCGGTGACGCGCACCATCGAACGCGGGCGCGTCTACGCGACGAAAGGGCTCGCCGCGACCCTGGGGCTCCTCCCCGGTGAGGAGATCTACAAGGTCGTTCGGCTGCGCTTCGCCCGCGGGGTGGCTACGGTGTTCGAGACCTCGTTCTTCCCCGCCTCCCGCTTCCCCGGGCTGCTCGAGATGGATCTCGACCATGGCTCGATCTACGGGCTCATGGACCGCCACTATCACGCGCGACCGGTTCGCGGCGTGCAGGCCATGGAATCGGTGGCCGCCGAGCGGCCCGAGGCGGAGCTATTGGGCGTACCTGTCGGCAGCCCGCTCATGCTCCTGGAGCGCACGGCCTGGGATGACGGCGGGCACGCGGTCGAGCACGCGCGCGATCTCTATCGCGGCGATCGGAGCCGATTCTTAGCGGAGCTGACCCTGTGACTCGGCGGCAACTGGAGCGCGTTCAAGCGGTCGTAATCGGCGGAGGGGTGATCGGGTGCGCCGTGCTGCGCGAGCTGGCGCAGCGCGGTGTTGATGCCGTCCTGCTCGAGGCCGAACCATCCATCGGTGAGGGGACCAGCAAGGCCAACAGCGCGATCGTGCATACCGGGTTCGATGCGCACCCCGGCACGACCGAGGCGGAGATGCTGCGGCGAGCGGCGCTCCTGTGGCCCGCGGTTATCGATGAGCTGAGCGTCCCCTTCCTCCAGGTCGGTGCGCTGATGCTGGGGCGCGACATGGCTGAGGCGACTCGACTGCGCGACGAGGTGGCGTCGAATGCCGCGCGCTTGGGCGTCGAGACCAATCTGCTCGATCGCGACGAGCTGCGCCGGGTAGCACCCTATGTCACGCGAGGCGCCGCGGCCGCGCTCTCGATCCCTGGCGAGTCCGTGATCGATCCGTTTTGGCTGACTCGACGCTATGCAGAGGCGGGCATCGTCGCCGGAGGGCGTGTGCTGACTGACGCCGCGGTCGTGAGGCTGGAGGTCACCCCACAGCGGGTGACGCTGCACACCGACGGGGCTGGGTCGATGGCCGCCGACCAGGTCTTCAACTGCGCAGGTCTGTGGGCCGATCATCTCGCCGGCCTGGCCGGCGATCGCAGCTTCCGCCTACGGCCGCGCCGTGGACAGTTCCTGGTCAGCGAAGAGTCATTCGGGGTGGAGCAGATCATCCTGCCGCTGCCAGGCCCCATGGGGAAGGGCATGTTGGTGACCCCCATCGTCTTCGGTGGCCTGCTGCTCGGCCCGACGGCAGAGGACGGCATGGATAAGCAAAACCGCTCTACGGACGCCGAAGGGCGCCGACGCATCCTCGCGGCCTGCACCGCCATGGTCCCTGCCGTCGAGGACATGGTCCCGATTCGTCAGTTCACCGGTCTCCGTGCGGTCTCGAGCACCGGTGACTACATCCTGCGTCCGTCGACGAGGGGTGATCGCCTGTATCACGTGACAGGCATCCGTTCCACGGGAATCAGTGCCTCTCCAGCCGTGGCGGAGCGTGTCGTCGAGGAGGCGGCGAAGCTTCGAGGCTGGCGGCCGAGGGCAGCGGGCGCGCGTGTCGTCGAACCAGCATTCGAGGAGGCAGCTGGCGAGCTGATCTGCATCTGTCGTTCCGTCAGCCGAGGCGAGCTCATCGGCGCGGTGCGACAGGTGGTTGGGGCTGCGACGGTCGATGCTGCCAAACGCGCGTGCGGCGTGACCTTCGGGGACTGTCAGGGCAACCTGTGCACCGTGGCGGTCGCTCAGACGATCGCGGCAGAGACCGGCCGGACGGCGGATGCGATGCTCAAGCACCGCGGTGGCTCGTGGTTGATCGCCCCAGGTGAGCCTGGCGCGACCGAGGGTGGGAGCCGTCATCGACGCCCAGTGGCGCCGAACGTCGTGGACCTGGTGGTTGTCGGAGGCGGCCTCGCCGGTGTTGGGGCCGCTCTCGCGGCGCGGGAGACCGATACCCGGGTCCTCATCATCGAGCGGCGCGGTCGATGGGGCGGAGCGCTCGGCTCTCGGCCGGCCCTGCTGACGGATGAGGAGCGCCATGCGCTGGATGAGTTGAAGAACGAGATCGCCAAGGGCCAGGTCTCCGGCTGGCTGGAGGCCGCCGTGACCGGCCTCCTCCCCGCAGGGAGCGGCTGGACTGTCCAGGTTCAGACCGCTGATGGAGGCATCGAGCTTTCTGCCCGCGCCGTCCTGGTGGCAACCGGGGGATACGTCGAGCCACGCGAGCACCTGCCGATAGCTGGCCCGCGCGGCAGCGGGGTCGTCACCAGCGACTTCGTCGAGGCTGCCCTCGACTCCGGATGGTTGCCAGGGCGGCGGCCGGTCGTGGTGGGTCATGGCCGCACGGCGGAGCTCAGCATCGATCGGCTGCGTGGTGCAGGGCTGGTCGTCAATCAGGTTGACACGGCCGACCCGGCCGTGATCGAAGCGATCCGCGGCGACCGTCGACTCGAGGCCGTCATGGTCAATGGGGCCTGGATGGACGCCGATACCCTGGTTCTGGCGCACCGACTCTTGCCGGCCGCCTTCCTGCTCCGCGGGTTGGGGCTCGTCGACGGGAGGCCCGGCATTGCCGCGCCATCCGAAGTAGACGGCCAGACGGAGCTTGCCGGCCTGTGGGTGGCCGGCAGCTGCCGGAGTCCGGATGTCGATCATCGCACCGCCCTGGCTGACGGTCGGCTTGTCGGGGCGGCGTGCAGCGCCGCGGCCGAGGTGGTTCGGTGAAGCGGCTGCTCGAAGACGAGATCCTGGTCGACGCTCCCCGCGATCGACTGTGGGAGCTCGTGGACGATCTCCCCGCCATTCAACGAATCCTTCCAGGATGCGAGGAGCTCGAGCAACTCGCCCCGAACCGCTACCGAGCTGTGATGCGGACGAAGATTCAGTTCATCACCCTGCGGGTACAGGGCACTGCGGAGCTGGTGGACCTGCATCCGCCGGATCACGTTCGGCTGGCGATCAGCGGACGTCCCATCGGCCTGATCGGTTCGTTTGTCGTCAGCGTACCGATCGACGTGACCGAGGCCGACGGCCAGACCCGGGCGGTCTACGCGATCGAGCTCGAGCTCACCGGCCGCTTGGCCGCCTTTGGCGCGCCGATTCTGCGCGCGACGGTCAAGGCCCAGGTGCGCGAGATGATGGAGAACTTGCGTCGTGAGCTCCTCAGCCAGCGTGGCGATGCGTCGGCGGCGGCGTTGTGAGCCCCGACCTGCTGCTGGCCATCGACCAGGGCACGACCAGCACGCGCGCATTCGTGTTCGACCGAGGCCTTCGAGTCATGGCGTCGGCCTCGCGTCCGATCCGGATCCAGCATCCGCGCCCCGGATGGGCTGAGCAGAACCCGGACGAGATCCTGGAATCGGTGGTTGAGTGCACCGCGGAGGTGCTGGCCAGCTGTGGTGGCCCGGAGCGGATTGCGGCCGTTGGCCTCGACAACCAGGGGGAGACGGTAGTCGCCTGGGACGAGACGACCGGCGCAGCGCTGTCGCCGGCCATCGTCTGGCAATGCCGACGGAGCGAGCCGATCGTCGAGCGCCTCCGCTCGGCGGGCCTCGAGCCTGAGCTCCGCCGGCTAACTGGGCTGCCGCTCGACCCCTACTTCTCTGCCGGAAAGATGACCTGGCTGCTCGAGGAGGTCCCGGCCGTCCAGACCGCGGCGTCCCGTCGGACCCTCCGCCTCGGGACCGTCGACGCCTGGCTCACCTGGAACCTCGCCGGCGAGGCGCTCACCGACGCATCCACGGCGTCGCGCACCCAGTTGCTCGACATTCATTCCCTCACCTGGAACGATCGGTTGCTCGATACCTTCGGCGTTCCGCGCGCGGCCCTCCCGCGCATCGTTCCAAGCGCCGGACCGGCCGGCAACCTCCACCATGCCCGCTGGGGCCCCGCCGGCCTGCCGCTTATGGCGCTCGTCTGCGACCAGCAGGCTGCCCTGATCGGTCACGGCTGCGTTCAGCCCGGCCAGATGAAGGCGACGTACGGGACGGGCGTCTTCGTGCTGGCGGTGGCTGGACCGCAGCCGCCGGTGGCCGATGGCCTGCTCAGTACGGTCGGCTGGCAGCTTCGCGATGAGCGGACCACCTACGCACTCGATGGCGGTGTCTTCACCGCTGGTTCGCTCCTCGACTGGCTGCGCGACGGCCTCGGATTGCTGGCCAATCCTGCCGAGAGCGAAGAGCTCGCTCGCAGCGTCCCTGACACCGCCGGCGTTCAGCTGCTTCCCGCGCTTGCCGGGATTGGAGCGCCGTGGTGGCGGCCGCGCGCCCGGGGCGTTATCGCCGGGCTGACCGCTGCGACCACCCGCGCCCACATTGCCCGCGCGGCGCTCGACGGGATTGGCCACCGGGTGGCCGACATCGTCGAGGCGATGACCGTGGCGATGGATCGTCCACCACTGACCCTCCGCGTCGACGGTGGGCTGACCGGCAATGGGTATCTGCTGCAACGCCAGGCGGACCTGCTCGACATGCCCCTCGAGGTGGCCTCCTCGGTTGAGGCGACGGCGCTTGGCGCCGCCGGCCTAGCAGGGATCGGCCTCGGTTGGATCGAGGCCGCCCAGATCGGGGCGGCCAACCCGCCTGTTCGGACGGTGAGGCCGCTGATGGCGGACGTCGACCGCCTGCGTGAGCGCGCGGCCTGGCGGCGGTTCGTTGAGAAAGCCGCGGATCTCGGTGATGGGATGCACGGCGCCGCTCACGCGGCACTGACTGGGAAGGAGGGCAAATCATCAGTCATCGGTTGAGGCGGCTCGATGGGGGGTTCAAGCGCCTGGCAAGGAGGAGGAAGTACTCGTGACAACCATGTCGCCCACGGTAGGGGCGCCTCGCCTGTTCGTGCGGAAGACGTCCGGTCTGATCCGCACGATCGGGGTGGGCGGCGCGCTCGTCTTCGGCGTTCACTGCATCTCCCTCTCGTCGTCGGGGATCCTCACCTTCTATTCGGTGCCCGGCCTGTGGCCGGGAGCGAACATCCTGGTCGTGCTGACCTTGGCGGCCGTGCTGTGCGCCATGCACGCGTACACCTTCAGCCAGATCGGGGCGGCCGCTCCGCGGGCCGGTGCTGACTACACGCTGGCCAGCCGCACGCTGACCCCCTGGTTAGCGTTTCCGGCCAGTTTTGCGCTGGTGCTGTTCAGCGGTCTGGTAGCGGGCAGCCTCATCGCGTGGATCCCAACCGTGGCGCTGCCCGCCCTGCTGCGCGCGTCGGGCGTCCTCTACAACGCTGCATGGGCGACCAGCCTCGCCGATTTCAGTGCCAGCACCACGGGCATTCTTGTGTTCGGGACCGTTGGCGTGCTGATCACGCTGGTCACGCTCTTCTACCCGACCCGAACCGTGGTCCGCATGATGGGGATCGGCTTCGTCTTGGGTCTGGTGGCCTGGGCGGTGATCCTCTTCGCCTTCGGCACGGGAAGTGAGCAGAGCTTCCAGTCGGGCTGGAACCAATCCGTTCCCTCGCTGCCCTACGACCAGGTCATCCCCACCGCCGAGTCGAACGGGATGGTCCTGGACACCAGCTTCGGCAACACGGCCATCGCCGGGCTGATCATGGGGTTCTGGATCTTTTACGGCTACTACATCCCCACCTTCTTCGCCGGTGAGGTGAAAGAGGCGCCGCGCACCCTGCTGTCAGGGGCGTGGGGATCGTTGGCCGTGACCTGGGCGATCTTCACCGGCGGCGTCCTCCTGTTCACGCGCTTCGTGCCGCAGGACTGGATGGCCGCACAGGGCTACCTGTTCATCAATGGGGTGGAGGGTGCGAACCCGTTCGTGACCTTCTACGCCAGCGTGCTGCAGCCGAACGTCCTCCTCTTCCTGCTAATGGCGGTCGGCTTTATCTACACCCTGATCAACCTGGCGCAGACCTACTTCTTCTATGCCAGCCGGATCATGTTCGCGTGGGCCTTCGATCGGGTTGTACCCGAGTGGATCGCCGAGGTCCACCCGGAGACCGGCAGCCCGCGCAACGCGGTCATGACCATCGCCGTGCTCGCTGAGTTGGGGGTGCTCGCGTCCGCCTTCTTCAGCGTGCTCTTCGTCCAGCTGAACTTCGTCTTCTATGCAGCGATCACGATGACCGTTCCGATCGTAGCCGCCATCGTCTATCCCTACCGCAAGCGCCAGCTGTGGGAGACCGGCGCGGGTCACGTGCGGGCCATGATCTTTGGCCTGCCGAGCATGACCGTAGTCGGGATCGGGACCCTTGCCTTCATCCTCCTGCTGGTAGCCTCGCCCTTCATCTGGCCGGCGGTCGGCTTCGGAGAGCAGCAGGGTGCAGCGGTGGCGGTCTTCGTCTCGATCATCATCGTCGGCCTGGTGATCTTTGCCGTCGCGCGCTGGTATCGCCAACGCGAGGAGGGGCTCGACATCATGGCCACCTTCGCGGAGATCCCGCCGGCGTAGGAGATAGACCGATGTGGCCGGGGCTGGCGCAAGCCCGCCCCGGCCCCCAAAGCCCCAGCTGCCGTGAGGTGAGATGCCACTCTTCTTCAAACGCTCCGACACGCCGGGCTCCGGCTTCCTGCGCATCATCCAGGCCGCGGACTTCCACGGTTCGACCATGGCCTGGCGGAAGTTCATGGCCGCGGCGAAGCAGCATCAGGCCCAGCACGCCATCGTCTCCGGCGACCTGACCGGAAAGGCCATTGTGCCGATCATCCGGACGGGAGACCGATGGGAGGGTTGGCTGTTCGGCCACCGCGAGGTGGCTGAGACCGAAGCCGAGCTCGCCGCGTTCAAAGCCAAGATCGAGAGAGTCGGCTTCTACGACCACGTGTGCGAGCTCGACGAGGCGAAGGCCCTTGACGCCGACAAGGATCGTCTGCACGCGCTCTTTGTGGAGAAGATGAATGAGCGGCTGCAGTCATGGCTCCAGTTCGCCGGCGAGTACTTGGAGCCACTCGGGATTCCACTCTGGGTGATCCCCGGCAACGACGATGACCTCAGCGTAGATCCGATCCTCAACGCGGCGGAGTACGCCCGCAACGTTGACCATCAGGTCGTCGAGATCGACGAGCACCACGAGCTGGTCAGCATGGGCGACACCTCGATGACGCCCTGGGAGTGCCCCCGCGACTACCCCGAATCGCACATGCGTGTCGCAGTTCGCGACCTGGTGGAGAAGATCCGAAATCCAACCGGGGCGATCTTCAACTTCCATTGCCCGCCGTTCAACACGAAGATCGACCAGGCGCCAGCACTCAAACCTAACCTTGAGATCGAGCACGAGGCCGGGCAGGTGATGATGACCTCGGCCGGCTCACCGGCGATCCGGCGAGCCGTGGAGGAGGTCCAGCCACTCCTGTCGCTGCACGGTCACATCCACGAAGCACGGGGCGTGCAGAAGCTTGGCCGCACCGTCGCCCTCAATCCGGGCTCGGAGTACGCTGAGGGCATCATGAAGGCGGCCGTCGTCAATCTCGAGCCGGCCCGCGTGAAGGGCTACATGCTGATCAGCGGATGAGCGGGGAGGAACCTCGCCGGTTCGAGGAGTTGTGGCCGCACGCGGACGCGCTGCTGACCGCAGCGGCCGAAAAGGGCGCCACGCTGCGGGTGATGGGTGGCCTTGCGGTGCGCAGCCTGTCGCCGGACCTTGGCGGTCTCGATCCCGAGCGTCGCGTCTACCACGACATCGATCTGGTCGGGCGGCAGCGTGAGGTCCGCGCGCTCGACGCCGCCGTGCTTGGGCTCGGCTATCAAGCGGACCGCGCCGTCAACACCCAATTCGGCACGGTGCGCCGGGTCTACTACCATCCCGACGGCTTTCACGTGGACCTCTTCTTCGAACGGCTGGAGTTCTGTCACACCATCGACCTTGGCGACCGGCTGCGGCTCCTGCCACGCACGATCCCTCCGGCCGATCTCCTCCTGCAGAAGCTCCAGATCGTCGAGCGCAACGAGAAGGACCTGATCGACGTCTTCTGGCTCCTTCTCAATCACGAGCTCGTGGTGGGCGATCCCGCGCAGATCGAGATCGACCGGGTCGTCTCGCTGACGGCGTCAGACTGGGGCCTGCACACCACCGCGACTGACTTCTTGGCCCACGCGCTGAAATTTCTGCCGCAACAGAAGCTCACTTCGCAGTCGCACGATAGGGTGGCCGCTCGGCTGGCCGGGTTGCAGACGGCCATCCATGCGGCGCCCAAGTCGCTCCGCTGGCGCGCGCGGGAGCGAGTCGGGCGCCGCGTTCGCTGGTATCGCGTCGTCGAAGAGGTTTTGTGAGGCCCGCGGCAAGCAGCCGCGCAAGCAGGCGTCCTAGCTGCCGGTGATTCCGCGTTGCGCCAGCCGACGGTTTCGTGGCTGCGTTGGTAGCGGGCGCGATGCAGGAAGCTCGACCTTCGACCTGATCTCGCGCCCGACATGGTCCGCCTCGTACGGTCGTGCGCCCCGGTGGATGAGCAGCGAGCGCCAGCCCTCTGCTGGGGCCCAGCACCCTTATCGGCATCCTTATGGAAATCGCACCATGCCTACCACAGCGGCTCATGGAGCGTAAATCGCGTCAGGTTGGCTCGCGTGGTGCGGATTTCCGCGCATCCGGTATGCGGTACCAGTCTCGCCCTCATCGGCCCGATCCACGCTCGGATCGGGCTCTTTCGCGCCCGCGGCGCGGCGGTTTAGTCCCTTATCTGCAGCGCGTGCTCACCACCGTGCGCCGCACCTTCGCCGCGCTGCTTCACGACACCCTGGGCTTGCGTGGCATACCCCGCCACCCGGCGCGTCCCGAGCGCTTCGCCAATTACGGACTGTCGCCCGAGCATGACCAGCTGCTGACAGGCTGGATGCGCTCGCGGCTGGCGCTGGCCGTGTGGTCAGCCGTCGGCTCGGCGAGCCTGATCGCGACCGAGCGAGCTGTTCTGCAGCGCTGGCAGCCGCCCCTCAACCTCAAGGACGTCCAGACGCCGTGGTCGGCCACGATCAGCGCGGCGAGGCGCGTGATGGCCGCCGAGGCGCGGGCCTATGCGGCCCGGCCAGCCCCGTAAGCTGGGACTTATCGCCGCTCCGCTACAATCGTCCCCGAGCAGCGAGCCTCATCCGTCGAATGGGCACTTGATCGTTCCGATTCGGCGAATGGGCATCTGACTAGTCTCCGGAGTGGGCACCTGACATTCCGGAAAACAGCAGTCGGAGGACCGCCGCTCAAGCACGGAACACTGGGGAGTGGCCAAGCGGTAAGGCGCCTGACTCTGGATCAGGAGATCGAAGGTTCGAATCCTTCCGCCCCAGCCAAACCCACAAGGTGTGGGGATTCGCCTCTCGACCGATACCACCCATGGTGGTATTTCGATGGCTAGTGCACCTGACTCCCCTGATTCGAGGGGCGTCGTCCCCCACGCTCTCATTGCGGCTCGGTGATGGTCACGGAGCTGGCGTCCACCTCATTGCTGCCCACATGCCTCCATCGCCGAAATCGATCCCGATGCGCACGTCCGTGCCTTCGGCCAGCTCATCCGAGGTGGCGGTGTCCTCGCGCGCATAGGTCGTGTCACCCGAGAGGTTGACGGTGATGGTGGAGCCGTCCGCGGTCTGGAGGGTGAGCACGTCGGCGTCGAGCGACGTGATCGTTCCCGTCAGCCCAAGCCCGCCGCCCCCGAATCCACCGCCGCCCGGGCCCTGGCCTCCTGGTCCCTGGAACCCGCCCGGCCCCGGACCGCCTCCGCCTCCGGGGAAGGCCGCGGCTGCTGGGGCCGTCAGGCGGCCGCCGGCGAAGGCCAACCCGCCGACGGCGAGGGCGCCGCCAAGAGCGAGTGCCGCGAAGATCCGAGGTGATGTTGGCCGCCGCCGGCTCTTTTCCAAGAGCTCGGCAGTCGGAGAGGTATTGGTTGACATGATGGTTACGTACTCCTCTTGGTTCACTCGTAGCGAAGCGCCACGATCGGGTCGAGCACGGCTGCTTGGCGCGCCGGCCAGACTCCGAAGACGATGCCGATCAGGGCGCTGAAGCCCAGGGCGATGCCGACGGTCGGGAGGCTGAAGACGAAACCCCAGCCCGCGACCTGACCAATAACAAACGACGCCAGCGCGCCCATGGCCACGCCCAGAATCCCGCCGAGGACCGACAGAACAACGGCCTCGACCAGGAATTGAGCGAGAACATCGCGGCGCTTGGCACCGATTGCCTTGCGGATGCCGATCTCTCGCGTTCGTTCTCGAACGCTGACCAGCATGATGTTCATGATCCCGATCCCGCCCACCACCAGCGAGATCGAGCCGATGGCGACCAGCAGCAGTGTCAGCGTGTCCGAGACGGACGTGGCCACCTCCAGCAGCTGATCGTGGCTGGCCACGCTGAAGTCGCTGTCCTGCGAGTCATTGATCCCGTGGCGTGCCCGCAGCAGGGCCGAGACCAGGGAGCTCGCTGCGCTCGTGCTATTTCCCTCGACCACGCTGACACTGATGCTGCTCAGGCTGTCCCCGCCGACCAATTGATGCGCCAGGGTGGCCAGCGGCACGAACACGACATCATCGGTGGCGCCCCCGACTCCACCCTTCGGTTGAAGGATGCCAATCACGGTAAACGGCAGGCCGCCGATGCGGATCTGGCTGCCGAGGTCATCCGCGTCCAGTCCCAGCGTCTCAGCGGTGTCGGCCCCCAGGACCGCAACGCGCAGCGAGTAGTCCTCGGCAGCTTCATTCAGGAACGATCCCTGCCAGATCTCGTAGGCGCGGATACCGAGGTAGGAGCTGGTGGTGCCCGTGATCGTGGTCGTCGTGTTCTCGTCGCCATAGGCAACCACCTGTTGGGTTGTTGCGGTCGGCGCCACGGCGGCCACCGATGCCAGCTCCGCGATCGCCGCGGCATCCTCGAGGCTGAGCGTGCTGGCGCTCCCTGCCGCGCCGCGCACCAATCCGTTGAATTGGCCGCCAGCGCTGATCGTTAGCAGGTTCGTGCCCAATGCGCTGATCGAACTACTGATGCGTACTCCGGACCCTTGACCGACCGCCACGACCGCGACCACCGAAGCGACCCCGATGATCACGCCGAGCATGGTCAGTGCGCTCCGCAACGGGTTGGCGCCGATGCGCTGCAGCGAGAGCACGATCAACTCGCGGACGCTCATGCCGCCACCTGCCCATCTCGCAGGTGGATCTGCCGGCCCGCCGCTTCGGCCACCTCGCGCTCATGGGTGATGAGCACGATCGTGCGTCCCGCTTCGTTCAGCTCGTGGAGCAGGCTCATGACCTCGGCCCCGGTACGCGAGTCGAGGTTGCCGGTCGGCTCATCGGCCAGCACCATGCGCGGCTCGGTCACGATGGCGCGTGCCACAGCCACCCGCTGCTGCTGTCCTCCCGACAGCTCGGAGGGGTAGTGGCTGAGCCGATCCGCCAAGCCGACGCGCTCGAGCGCCTCTCGCGCGCGGCGCAGCCGCTCCGCCCGTGCAACCCCCTGGTAGAGCAGCGGCGTCGCCACGTTCTCGAGGGCGGTGGTCCGCGGCAGGAGGCTGTAGTTTTGGAAGATGAAGCCGATGCCTCGACTGCGGACGATGGCCAGCTGGTCATCGGTCAGTCCGTCGACTGCGACCCCATCGAAGAGATAGCGGCCGGAGCTCGGCCGGTCCAGGCAGCCGAGGATGTTCATCATCGTCGTCTTGCCCGAGCCTGACGGCCCGACGATGGCGACGAACTCGCCCTCGCCGACATCCAGGGTGGCGTCGATGAGCGCCGGCACCTCGACCGGCCCCAGCCGGTAGATGCGGCTCACCTTCTGGAGCGAGATGATCGCGCTACCCATCAGTTGCCGCCCGGAGCCACAAAGCCGCCCCCGCCTGGTCCGCCGAAGCCGCCTGGTCCGCCGAAGCCGCCGTTGTTGGTCGTGGTCTGCTGGTCGGACGCGGTGCCCGTGACCACCGTCTCGCCGGCACTCAGTCCGTCGGTGATTTCCGCCAGATCGTCGGTCACCAGGCCAAGTTCTACCGGACGCGTCTCGGTGGAGCCGTCTTCTGCCAGCACGGTGACCGTGTACGCGCTGACCCATCGATGGCGGCGCTCGGGACAGCCAGCACGTCGAGTGCCTCTGCGGCCACCACGCTGATGTCGGCGCTCATGCCCGGCCGCGCTCCGTCGGGCACCTCGTCGAGGCGGATCAGAAATCCGAATCCGACCACGCCGCTGGTCGAAGAGCCCGATAGGGCGACATCGGTCACCTGGCCGTTCACATCGGCGTCAAGGGCGGACAGGCTGACGGTCGCCTCCTGGCCGACGGCAATCGTCGATACGTCGGCCTCGCTGACGGTGCCGGTAGCGACCAGCGCGTCAGAGGTGATCACGATCGCCGCCCCGTCGGGAGCACTCGTCCCCTCCTCGATGTTCAGTGTGGTGACGGTGCCGGCGGCCGGCGCGACCAAGCTCGTGTGGTCGCTGGCGGCCTGCAGCTGCGCAAGCGTGCGCTCAGCCTCGAGCAGCGCGGACTCGGCGGTCGCAACCGCCAGGTCATCGTCGGCTGCGTCAACCTGTTCCTCGGCGGCATCGACCTTCGCACTAGCGACGGCGATATCGGCTTGGAGGTCGGAGGTGTCGCTGGTGGCCAATACATCACCCTCGGCGACGTGGTCTCCAAGGGCCACGTTGACGGCCGCGACGTTCCAGGTGACAGTCGAACTCGCGCCGCCCGGAGAATCCGTGCTGCCGTCCGTCGACGGCGAGCCAGTTGTCGACGGCGAGGCGTTGGAGACGACCGGCTCGCTCCCGAAGCTCAGCGTGTAGGTTCGAGCCGCCTGGAGAGTTCCCGTCGCCACCACTTCGTCGGTCACGTCCGCGGTAGCCACGGTCGACGTCAGATACTCGACCTCCTCGCTCCCCGCCAGCGTCGGACCGAGGACGGCGAACGCCACGGCAGCCAGCCCGACCAGGACGAGGCCCGCAGTCGCAAACCACCAAAGTCTCATGAGAATCCCTTTCGTTGGGCTGGCGCAGACGGGTCGCCTGCGTGCCGTGGTTCAGTTCTAACGGCGCCGTCTTGGAGGATCATGGGAAATCGCCCTCATCCGAGCGGAGTCGTGAGGTCGTAGACGGCCACGCCGCCGACGGTCATCGCCGGGAACGTGGTATTGACCCACTCCGCGATCTGCGCCGCTACATCTGAACCGCCGCTGGCGCCGCGGAATCCACTTGCGTCCCCACCAGCCACGTAGTAGTGGATCGCCCCGTCGGCCACATAGGCCTGGAATTGCGCAAGCGTGGGGTAGGGGTCGGTCCCGTTGAAGCCGCCGATGCTCAACACCGAAGTCCCACTTGACAACGCCAGGCCGGCGGCGTTATTGGCTCCGGTCGTGGCGGCGGCCCATCGGAACCCGTCGGCGTCCGTCTCCAACAGGTCGATCAGCTCAGGGTCCGCCGCACCGGCATCCAAGAGGCCGCCCAACCCGCCACCACCACCGCCGAAGCCGCCGCCGAACCCACGACCTGGCGGGCTGAATGCGCCGCCGTCGTTTCCGCCGAACCCGAAGCCTCCGCCGCCACCGAACTGGCCGGCCCCAGTTTCTGCGCGCGGTGCCGCCGTTGGGATGGCGCCGGTGTGCGGCTCGGCGGCGGTGGCGACCGATGCGACCCCCGGGCCTAGCAGCAGGGCGCCCAGGGATGCAAGAAGGGCGATCCGTCGCGTCGCCCTCCTGAAATCGACGATGGCGAGCAGCAACGCCGCAACGGCGAAGGTACCGGCGGCGATTACCGCCCAGGCCAGCCAGGGCATCCAACTGGGGCTGTTCCACAACAGGACGGCAGCCCAAACCGCCGACACGCCGACGGTTGCCGCCGCAACAATGAGTGACCCCGCTTGCGATCGTCGACGCCAGGCGGTTCCGGCCCCGATGCCGACGAGGGCGGCGATCGCCGGCGCCAAGGCAACGGTGTAGTACTCATGGAAGATGCCCTGCATCAGGCTGAAAACCAATCCGGTCCCGACTAGCCACCCGCCCCAGAGCAGCACATGGGCGCGGGCCATGTCGGTGCGGGGCGTGCCGCGCCTCCACAACAGCAGGCCGCCCAGCGCCACCAGCGCCGCCGGTAGGAGCCAGCTGGCTTCGGTGGCCGTTTCGCCTTGGAACAGTCTGAGCAGCCCGGCACCGGCGCCGAACCCTCCGCCTCCTCCGACGCGTCCGATCTCATCTCCGGACAGGCGCCCGAGGCCGTTATAGCCGAGCATCAGCTCGATGAGACTGTTCGTCTGTGATCCACCAACATATGGGCGTGCGTCGGGCGGCAAGAGCTCCACCAGGGCTATGTACCAGCCGGCCGAGACCAGAACTGCTACGCCTGCGGCAGCGACCTGCCACAGCCTGCGTCGGAGGGTGGTTGGAGCGGCTACGAGATAGACGCCGGCCAGGGCGGGGACGATCAGGAAGCCCTGCAGCATCTTTGTCAGGAATGCGAGCCCGACCGCCACTCCAGCCGCGACCAGCCAGCGGGTCGAAGCGGTCTCCAGCGCTCGCGTGGTGGCGTAGACCGATCCGACCAGCAGGAGGACGAGCAAAGCGTCCGGGTTGTTGAACCGGAACATGAGAACCGCCACCGGGGTAAGGGCGAGGAAGGTGCCGGCTACGAGCCCGGCGATCGGACCGAAACTTCGCCGGACGGTCAGATACAGGAGCCAAACGGAGCCGACGCCCATCAGCGCTTGGGGCGCGAGCACGCTCCACGAGCTCATGCCGAACATCCGGACGCTGAGGGCCATGACCCACACCGAAGCGGGGGTCTTGTCGATGCTGATCGCGTTTCCAGCGTCCAGCGCCCCGAACAGCATCGCCAGCCAGTTCTCCGAGCCTGCCTGGGCAGCAGCGGAGTAGTAGGCGTTCGCCCAGCCCGATGCATCCAGCCCCCACAGGTACAGCACTCCGGTTCCTGCCAGGACGAGGGCCAGCGCAGGGGTGACCCACGCGGCATCGCGAGTCCGAGGAATCAGTCGCATCCACCCTGTTGGCAGGGGCGGCGCCGAAAGACGCGATCCGGCACGGCGCAGTGCGTCCGGAATGGCAGTCCGCGGCTCGGGAACGCCGGAGGTCGTGTGGCTGGTCATGCGAAACCAGCCTTACGCCCGAGCATTGGAAACGCATGGGAGTTTTCGAAGAGACAGCCGTGAGAGGCGTGGGTATTGCCCACGCCTCTCGAACCCATGAAGATGTCTCGGAGGTTGCCGGCGGAGGCGCACGGGGCGGATGTGCGGATCCCAAGGCGGAAAGGGGGGACGTGGGGTTCGCGTGGCGGCGTGCATCGAGTCCGGGTTCCGGTGAGCTCTGCGCCGCGTGCTGGCCTGGGGCTAGCGGGCCGGTGCGGGAGAGTTTCCGCGCCAGTTCGACGCTCGCCGCCTGGATCAAAGCGTGGAGCTCGATACGCCCTACCAGGCGGAGGCAGTACCGGCGGGGACGGCCCCCGGTCGTGCTGACCAGACCCTCCGCCTCTAGGCTCCGCAATAGGGTGGCCAGTGGCATCTCGCTCTCAAACGCGGGGTCGCGTCCAAGCTTGCGCACCAGCGCGACGAAGTCGAGCGGTCCGGCGGCGTTGAGCTCGGCGAGAATCCGCAGCCGGGCAATGTCTCGTCTTGTGATGACCGAGGGGAGTGGATTGGATGACACGGTTCCGTCCCTTCCGCGGCATGTGGAGTGGACCAACTCCGCCCTGTTCAGGCCACCCCTCAGTTCTAAGGACTCATGCTGAGAGGGTCATGGGATTGAGCACTGCCAGAGGCTAGTGACGTGGCAGGCGTAATTCGAATCTGGCGCCACCACCCTGGGGCCGGTTGCTGACCTCGAGGGATCCCCGGTGGTGCTCGGCGATCCACTTCGCGATCGACAGCCCGAGGCCGGTGCCGCCCGGTGGGGCGTCGGTCGCTCGCCAGAAGCGATCGAAGACGTGCGGAAGATCCTCGTCACGAATTCCCGCGCCCTCATCCTCGACCGACAGGTGAGCGGAGGAGTCGCCCGCTACCGTCACGCTGACCGTGGTGCCGCTGGGGCTGTGGCTGATCGCGTTGCCGGCGAGGATCGCGGCCAGCTGACGGAGTCGCTGCGGGTCGCCCTCGACGATGACCGGCGCGGCATCAAGGCGGAGGGCAACGTTGCGCTCGGCCGCCAGAGTCCGCAGGCCCTGCAGCGCTTCGTCGGCAACTTCCGATAGGTCGAAGCGTTCCGATCTGAGCGTGACCGTACCGGAGTCGCTGCGGGCCAGGAGCAGGAGGTCATCGACAAGCGCCGTCAGCTGTCCGATCTCGCCCCGCATGTCGTTGACGACGTCGGTGGCCTCCCTTACCCGTTTCTCCGGGTGACGCAGGAGGTATTCCAAGCTCGTCTGGAGCACGGTCAGCGGAGTCCGCAACTCGTGGCTGGCATCCGCTGCGAACTCGCGTTGTCGGCGGAGAGACTCCCGGATCGGCACCAGCGCTCGCCCGGCGTACAGGAAGCCAAAGGCGGTCGCGACCGCAAGGACCGCCAGCCCGCCGGCCACCAGCACCGTCAGCAACGCATTAAGGGTCCGCACTTCCGCCGAGCGATCCTGGATGACCTGGACCACGTAGGCGTCGCCATCAACCGTTACCGATTCGCTGAGGACCCTCACTGGCGTGCCACCAATGGTGGCATCTCGCAGATCCCTGCCGTCGGTAAGGGCGCAGTCGACGCCTTGGGCCACCGGCAGATCGGTGGAGTCCTGAGGCCGTGGTCCGACGATCTGGCCCCGCTCGCCGACTATGACGGCAAGGGTTCCCGACGCCGGACCGCCCAGAATTGGCCGACCGAACGGGCTGTCGTCCGATCCATCGAGGACCGGTCCTGGCGGCTGCCCGCGGAGGACGCCTGTGAGCACGGCGGCACGTTGCTCGAGTTGGGCTGTCCCGGATGCGGAGAGGGAGGCGTTGACACTGAGGTAGAGGGCGGTCCCCAGAGTGACGAGCAGCAGCAGCGTGGAGCCAGCGCTCCACGCCACCAAGCGCCAGCGCACACCACGCAGCAGTCCAGAGTCGCGGGTGTGGCCGGCACCTGCGCGCATCAGGCCCGAGCCATGCGATAACCGACGCCTCGCACCGTCTGGATCCGAGAGCCCTCCTGGCCGAGTTTCGTCCGAAGGTAGTGGACGTAGGTGTCCACCGTGTTGTGAGTCAGGAATTCACCGAATGGCCACGCTGCGTCGAGCAGCTGATCGCGGGTCATGACCTGGCCAGGATGCCGCAGCAGGGTCTCAAGCAATGTGAACTCGCGTCGGCTGAGTTCCACTTGTCGCCCTCCGACGAGAACCTGTCGGAGGCCCTCGTCGAGCACGATCGAACCATTTGAGATGCGCGAGTCTGCTTCGCGCCGGCTCGCGTTGCGCCGCCCGAGGGCACGTATTCGCGCGGAAAGCTCCTCGAAAGCGAACGGCTTGACCAGGTAGTCGTCGGCACCGGCATCCAGGCCGCCGACCCGATCTTCCAGCGCGTCGCGTGCCGTGAGCATGATGATCGGCAGGTTGGAGCCGGCGGCTCGCAGCCGGCGAGCGACCTCGGTTCCGGGCATGTCTGGCAGGCCGATGTCCAGCACCATCGCGTCGATGCCATCGCCTGCCTCAGCGATCTCGAGGGCTTCCTCTCCAGAGGCGGTCAGCTCAACCAGGTGCCGCTCCTCGCGGAGGAGCCGCTGCAGGAGACGGCCTAGACGGCGATCGTCCTCGACCACGAGAAGGTGCATCGCTCAGGATCCTTGATACGGCTTCGTGGCGCCGGCCGCCGTGCTGGGGGGAAGCACAGCGGCCGGCCAACATAACTGATAGCGGCCGATTCTGAGAGTGTCCTTGGAATGCGCCGCGCGCGCCGCGCCATGCGACCGTTACGCCTTAGGCTGGCTTGCGGACCCCGTCAATCTGCGGCAAATTGCGCGACGAGGTCCACGACGACACTCGCCGGGACAGCGAAGGCCACGCCTTGCGCGCCTTCCGCGACGGCTGTATTCACGCCGACGACATCCCCGGTCGCGTCAAGCAACGGTCCGCCTGACATGCCGGAGTTCAGCGCTGCATCGGTCTGGATCACACCGGTCAAGGTTTCGGTATCGAATGGTGTGCCGGCGGAGGCGGTTATCTCGCGGTCGAGGCCGCTGACCACACCGACGTTCACAGTGCCGGGATATTGGCCGAGCGCCGTTCCCATCGAGATCACAACGGATCCGACATCGGGCAGGCCCTCCGCAAGGCTCAGGGTTGGCAAGCCAGTTTCATCCACATCGAGTAGGGCAACGTCGTGGTCGCCGTCGCTCGCTACCACCGTGGCGGTCGTCTGGGTCTCGTCGTTGAAGATCACGGTTACCGTGCTGGCTCCGTCGACGACATGCGCGCTCGTCACGATCAGCCCATCCGCGCTGATGACGAAGCCCGAGCCCGAACCGGTGGCGGTGCCACGGAAGCTCGTCGACGAAACCTCGACGGTGACCACCGCATTGCTGGCATCAGCGACCACCCCTGAGATTGTCGCCTCGGTCGTGGACGTGTCCTCCGTGGCCGCCAGAACGGTACCGCCCGCGGCAACGGACGATGACGCCGACGAGGCCTCGGTCGTCAAGAGCGCTGCGGCGAGGGCAGCGGACGATGCGCCGGCCACAAGCGCGCTCGTGAGCGAGGCCACAACCAGCACCGACCACCGTGCCCTCCACTGCGGCACGGGATGGAATGAGTCTGTTTCCCGGGTCGCCACCATCTGCGGCGCCTGCTCGTTCGTAGTCATGCCCCCAGGTGTACGGCTCGGTCCTGAGAGGATCATGGGAAGACGGGGCCATCCAACTCACGTCAGGCGACATGCCGCAGCGACGCTCCTAGGCGTGGCGCCGGATTTGTACCCTCAGTCGTACCCTCAAGCCGGCCGGAAACGACCGGGACTGGCCGGAACCCACCGTAACAACCGTACTCAGTCGGACTCCACCGGAGGCTTCCCGCGATTCCGGTATGCGGTACCAGTACGGTTGATCAGACCGATCCGTGCTCAAATCGGGCCGCAAGCGGTCCGATACGGTGTCGTCTGAGCCCTTATCTGAGCCCGTTCACCCGTTCGCACCGCTACGGTCTTGTGCCTCGGCTACACCTCGCAGCGACGCCACAGCATGTGGCACAACGTGAGGCCGCGGCACCATATCTCGTCGTCTTGGCGCCGGCGAGTAGGACGAAGGCAGGACGGCGCCGGTCTCTACAAGTCGCCCTGTCGTCGAGCGGCGGACGTCGCTCAGGCGAGGTGTATAACGGTGAGGGTCGTAAGCGCGAAGCTTCCCCATCCCTGGAGGAGATTGGAGGATCGAGTCATGGCAACATTCGACGTCAGCACCACGATCAAGCGACCTGTAGAAGACGTCTTCGCAGTGATCGGCAACGTCGAGAACAGCCCGAAGTGGTCATCGGCCGCGCTGGAGGCCAAGCAGACCTCGCCCGGCCCCATGGGCGTCGGCACAACGGCGCTTCGTCGGCAAGCTTTTTGGTCGGCGCATCGAAAGTGAATCGGAGGTCACCGAGTTCGAGCCCAACCGGAAATACACGTGGCAGAGCAAGTCGGGACCGTTTCCCATCAAGGGTTCAGCGACCTTCGAGCAGATCGAAGGCGGCACTCGAGTCAACACGACCGTGGAGCTGGAGCCGGGCGGCTTCTTCAAGCTAGCCGAGCCGCTCATCGTGAGCATGGCCAGGCGGCAATTTCAGAGCGATCTCGACAACCTGAAGGACCTGATGGAAGCCAACGCGCTGTAAGCGGGTACTGGTAGGAAGCCTGGTCGCAGGGTAGGGGATGAGGCCCGGGCCGCCGCTCCCCCCGAGGGAGCGGACGTGTGCGATTCCTGAGAGCGCCAGCCCGTGGCGCCGTGCCTCAGGAGTCAGTTCCACCCCGACGATTCGGCCGCCGGCAATGGTGATCCTCCCAAAGGTCGTCCGACGGCGCTGCCGATGGCCGACGGTCCAGCTTGCGTCGCACCACGGCCGGAGTCCCGCAACCGGTAGGGCGCCCGATCGGTATAGTGGCCGTCGGACCTGTCGATCCGCTCACACGCGGCCGACTCGCAGCGTTGCGGCTCTGAGCGGGGACAAGGTCCAGACTCGGAGGGATGGATATGCCTGCTGACGCCGTCGCGACCGTGGTGGCGCTGTGGCGCTATCCCGTGAAATCGATGATGGGGGAGCAGCTCAACGCCGGTGAGGTGACCGACCGTGGCCTGCTGGGCGACCGGCGGTACGCCCTCGTCGATCGCGAGACCGGCAAGGTCGCCAGTGCGAAGTTCCCGCGCAAGTGGCCGACGCTGCTCGCCTATCGAGCGACGTACGTCGAGCCGCCAGCCGGCACCGACGGCCTGCCAGCGGTGCGGATCACGCTGCCGGACGGTCGGATCATCCGCAGCGACGACCCCGATGTTGACCAGGTCCTCTCGACCGACCTCGGCCGAGACGTGGCCCTCGACCGCTCCGCGCCAGAGGCGCCGAGCCTCGAGGAGTACTGGCCCGACATGGAAGGCCTCGATCACCGGGACGCGCTGACCGAGGAGGCGATGCCGCCCGGCACCTTCTTCGACGTCGGCATCGTCCACCTGCTGACGACCGCCACGCTCGACCGGCTCCGCCAGCTCTACCCGGAGGGTCGCTTCGAGGTCCGCCGCTTCCGACCGAACGTGGTCGTCGCTCCGACCGACGGCCAAGCCGGCTTCATCGAGAATGCGTGGGTCGGGCGATCCTTGGCGATCGGCGACGAGGTCCGTCTGCGGATCACCAAGCCGTGTCAACGCTGCGTCATGACGACCATCGCGCAGGACGATCTGCCGAAGGACCCCGGCATCCTGCGGGCCGCGGCGCGCCACAACAAAGTGAACGTGGGCGTGTACGCCACGGTCGAGCTCCCCGGCCGGGTTCGCCGCGGCGACGAAGTGTGGCTGCCGCCGTCCTGAGTCAGGCCGGCTTTGGGAAGAATTCCTTCCTGCGGGACCTCCAGGCGAGCGGGGTCATCGAGTCGATCGCGACATCTGCATCGGGCGACGTAACGATCACCTTCTCAGTCCAATGCAGGCGACCCCGGCCCGTTGCCGTACTTACAGTTCCGTTGACCCGTGCGGCTTGACAGTGAGGAGCTTGGCGCAGGAACCCCGCTCCTTTACCGCTGAAAATAGAGGCCATTCGAGTGCTAGGCTCTCGCGCGATGAGCGGTGACACGGTCGCATGCTTCAATCGCCCAGCGCGCGCCGTGGACGTGTGATCGGCCGAGCTGCCAAGTGTGCTAGCCGTTGGGGTGGCTCATGACCAAGGCCACGGCGATGCCGAAGACCGATCGAACGATCGAGCTCAGCGCTCGCTGACCAGTGGGTCGAGCACATGTAGGGGGGAGGAGGAACGGGCATGAGCACCCAGACATTCGACGCGGCCGCATACAAGTTCGGCCAGCGCCGGGACTGGACTGAGGCCGCCGCGGGCTGGCGGAAGTGGTGGCAGCCCCTGGAGGCTGCGCTAGGGCCCGTCGGAGATCGCCTCGTCGAGCTCGCGGCGATCCGGGCAGGACACCACGTCTTGGACATCGCCACCGGCATCGGGGAGCCGGCGCTCACCGCCGCCCGCGTGGTCGGTCCCGCCGGCAGGGTCGTGGGGACCGACATCTCGCCCGGAATGCTCGAGGTGGCCCGGGAGCGCGCCTCGGAGCTCCGCCTGGGGAACGTCGAGTTCCACGAGATGGACGCGGAGGCGCTGGACCTGCCCGAGAGTAGCTTCGACGCAGTCCTGTGCCGGTTCGGGCTCATGTTCCTCCCGGACGTCGACCGGGCCTTGGTCGGCATCCGGCGGTTCCTCGTGCCTGGCGGCCGCTTCGTCGCGTCCGTGTGGGGGCCTCCCGATCGGTACCCGGTGGCCACCGTAGCCTTCGGGGCCGTCGCCCGGGTGCTGGAGCTGCCGGCGCCGGCACCAGGAACGCCAGGGATGTTCAGCCTGGCAGATGGGGACGAGTTGGCGGGCCGGTTCCGAGCGGCCGGATTCGCCGATGTGCACACGGAGACTCTTCTGGTGCGGTACGAGTTCGACTCGCTCGACGAGTACATGCGCTTCCTCCAGGAGGTCGCAGCGCCGATCAACAACCTCCTGGCCGACGAAAGCCCCGAGCGCAAGTCGGAGGTGTGGGGAGCAGTGGCCGAGGCGAACGCCCAGTTCGTGGGGGCCGATGGCAGGCTGCAGGGTTCGGGGGAGAGCATCCTCGTCGCCGGACGCAGGTGAGGAGGTGCGTTCGCCGTCGTAGGCTTCTACCGGTCCGGGGCGACGTTGACGGCGTGAGGAGCTTCAGCGGCCACTGGCCGCCGGCTGCCTCGTCGTTGGCGTCATTGTGGAACGAAGCTCGCCATCGCCGCGGCGGCGAACGACGGCGACCGAGGCGAGCGAGCGGCCCAACCGAAGGAGCAAGCGGTGATCGTCCGCATCTGGCGCACGCAAATAGACGCAGAACGCGTTGACGAATACGAAGGCTTCGCGCAGGAGCAGTCGCTGCCGATGTTCCGCCTACAACGAGGCTTTCTTGGCGTCGTCTTCGCCGGCACCGCCGCCGACCGCGCGGTGGTCACCTTCTGGGAAGACGACGAAGCGGTCGCCGAGCTCGAGCAGTCGACGAGCTATCGCGAGACAGTCGAGCGTATCGTCGCGACGGGGTTGCTGAGCGGCGAGCAGTCGGTCGAGCTCCTCAGGTCCCACGGTGACGCAGTCCTTCCGCAGCGAACACAAGACACAGACAGCTAACGCCACCAGGTTGCCGAGCCAACGCAGAACCGCCGCGGGTCGACATATGCTTCGAGCGCGCGCGCGAGCCGTTCGCACGACGCGTGCGAGACGATCATCCCGACGGGCACGTCGACCGCGCTCTGCCCGTCATCGATGCGGACGAGCTCGAGGTTGACCCAGCGATGCTGCCGCGACCTGTGCCGCGGTGCCAGTAAGCCGCCGCTACGCGCCCGCCGCAAGGCTGCCATCGGGCCGGGTGCGCGTTGACGGCGACCGTAGGCCTCCCTCCCGTTGACTCGCCGAACAGCGGGTACGCATACTTGCTGCACCTTCGGATTCCCGAGGGACGCAAGCTGGAAGGATGACTCCATGGCAGGCCTCACCCCCTCCCCGGACAAGCGGTGATCTCCAGGTGACGAAGGAGTGCTCGGAGTACAAGGGCCTCGCCGGTGACTTCTGCACGATCACGTCCTCGAACGTCGAGGCGATCGAGGTCGGCTCGAAGGTCGTCTATGGGCTGAGCACCAACGCAGCAAGAAGGGCAGGGATCAAGCGACGCATGGTTTCTCCCACTGGCAGGCGAGGGACGAGGTCGGCGGCCATTAAGCGCCAGACGCGCTCATCGCGCAATCCCTCCGCCGGGCAAAGCGTCGACGCGACGCACCACCGCTCGGCGAGCGCTTAGCGCGACAACACGAACCGACGGGTGTTCGCGCTCGACCAGTCGCGCTCAGGCCATTTCCACTCCCGAACCGATCACCATGCCATCCAGCAGGATGTCGCTGAGCATCCGCGAGCGGGAATTCTCCTGGCTGCCATCAGTTCCGCAGGGGAAGGTGACCGCGCGCGGTACCGCACGCCCTCAGCTCGGCGAAAGGACGGACCCAGCAGCCGCGGCGTCGGCGGCCAACAACTCGAGCGGCTCGTCGCTGGCGGCGGTCTCCTGGATGAGGCCCATCACCCGATGGAGGCCGAGCTCGCGATAGCCAGCCAGCAGCTCGATGCGCGAAGGTCCGGCGTCCTTCAGGACGTAGCGGCTGATATTCACCGACAGGCGCAAGGTCGAAGGATCGCGGCCGATCTCTTCGCACCGCGAGGCGATGATCGGCTTGGCCTCGCGCACCTCGTCGGGCGTCAGCCAGTCGAGGTTGAGCTCATCTGCGAAGCGGGCAGCCAGGCGCCAGGTCACGTTCGGGCCGTTGCCGCCGACCATGACCGGCACGCGTGGCTCCTGGAGGCCGCGTGGGACATTGATGGCATCGGTGACCGAGGCGTACGTGCCCGTAAATGTCGCCCGGCCGGGCGCGAGCATGCGGGTGATCACCTCGAGGTGGTCGGCGAGGGTGGCCAGGCGCGTCTTGGTGTCGGGGAAGCCGTAGCCGTAGGCCCGCCACTCGTCCTCCTTCCAGCCGGCGCCGATCCCCAGCTCCATCCGGCCGCCACTGATCACGTCCAACGTGCCGATCATCTTCGCCGTCAGGGCGGGGTTGCGATACGGGGTGCAGATCACGACGTGCCCCAGCCGCACGCGATCGGTCGAGGCGGCCAGGGCGGCGAGTGTGGTGAAGGACTCGAAGGTCAGCTCATCGGTCGGCTCCGGCTCCGTCTGGAAGTGATCGAAGACCCAGATCGATTCGAAGCCGAGGCGCTCTGCCTGGCGCGTGACCGCCAGCGTCCGCTCCCATGCGCGTCGAGCATCCCAGCCGTCGTATTCGCCGGTCCAGCCCTGCGGGACCACCACGCCGATCTCCACCCCGCCAACCTACCACGCCCCAGGACAGACCTTTCCACCGTCCAACCGGCGCATGTCCACCTGAGGCCCCTCGTGTGGAAACGAATGTGGATAAGTTGGTGGACAGACCCCCTTCGCAAGGTCGGTTGGGGCCCGTACCATTCGGCGCCGACGCCTATCCTCGGTCGGTCGCAATCATCGGTCCCGTATGGGAAACCTTCTACACCTCGCCATTCGGAGGCTTGCCGAACCATGTCGCAGCGGTCCATGCCGTCGTCCGCGCGACCGACGCCGGGAGATCCCCCCGCCGATCCGCCCCCTCCCGATGTCGCTGAATTCATCCGCTTCTGCCACGACCGCAAGCCGGTCGGCTGGCCCGAGCTGTATGACGAAATGTGTGCCGTTGCCGCTCGCCGCGAGTTCAATGGCTGGGATAACGAACAGTTCGCGGCGCGGGGGCTGACCTTCAGCCTGTTCGAGATGCCCAGGCTCTCGGGTTGGGTGCGAGCCGTCCTGTCCGTGCCGGTGCAGCCGATGGAGGGCGTGGCAGTCCCCCTGATGCCGGGCTGACCCGCTCTGGTTGAATTGGGCGGCGATTGCGTCAGGGCGACGCGGATGGCCTCTCGCGATCGGCGAAGCGGCGCTGGTGCGAGGGCGCACCAAGTTGTCCACATCGAGGCATCTGTAGCGTGCGGATGTCCACAAAAGCAGTGTCTAGTAGCTGTGGCGACGCGCCATCTCGCGTTCGATCAAGCGCTCCATGACCATGTACTTCTCGATTCGCCGCCGCAGTTCGTTGGCCTCCGGGGTGTAGAGGTGCACGAACTGCTGGAGCTCGAGTGAGAGCTTGCGGCTGAACATGCGCGCGTGGTCCAGGTTGCGCCGCAGGAGCACCTGGTCCATCCGACGAAGATGCTCCTCGTTGAGCAGGTCCTCGTCGCGCAGCAGCTGCTGATCGGTCTCGATCTGGGTCGGTTGAAGCTGCACCGGGGCTATGATTCGGTCGTCTGCCATATCGCGCGCAGTCTACCAATGCACGCTTAGGATCGTGCCTAGCGGGACCGGTCCGACGTTCGCGAGATGGCCCGAGCCATCGGTCCCGCAGGCAATCTGTCGAGGAGGGAGGTGTTTTCCGATGAGCGAACAGGGATACGAGAACCAGACCGCGCCCGAGGCGCTCAAGCAATGGCGCTCGGCCGAGCGAACGGTCGCAGTCGCCCGCCGAGGCAGGCTCGCCGCCCAGGCTGCGGCGGCCGCCGCTCAGGAAGCAGCCGACGCGGCGATCGCCACCGCGAAGGCGTCGAAGGCAGCTTTGGCAGCCGCGACGCTCGCCGAGACATCCGCGGCAAAGACGGCAAAGGCAGCGAAACTGACGGTCGAATCGACGCTCGTTGACGTTGCGGACACCGAGACCGAGACCGCGTTCGCCGAAGTTGATGAGGCCGAGGCCCACGGGCGGTATCGTGACGCGGCCGCGCGCGCCGCGAAGCGAAAGGGCGTGCCCGAAGCCGGCTAAGTCCTGCGTAGACTGATCGCCCGGGACCCGTCCCCGTAGCTCAGTGGACCAGAGCGGCTGCCTTCTAAGCAGCGGGTCGCAGGTTCGAATCCTGCCGGGGACGCCACCTTAGTCCCTCAGATCCCTGCGATGCTCTGCGGCGCCATTCGCGGTGCGTAGCGCGGCGCGTGGATCCCGCTCGCCTCGAGGAGGCGCTGGACGCGTCCGCGCTGTCCCCGGTATGGCTCGAGGAGCTCGAGCATGCGGGCGTCATCGGCGCGCGGCTCACGCGCGAGCGCCCAGGCCACCACGTTCGGAAGGTGGTAGTCACCGACGCTGATTGCGTCGGGGTCTCCGAAGGCGATGCGGCCCACCTCGGCCAGGGTCCATGGACCGATCCCCGGCACCGCTCCGAGCCGGGCATACGCCTCGGCCGGCGTCGCTGTCTCGAGGCGCCGCGCCAACGACGCGGTTGTGCGGATGAGGTCGGCGCGGCGCCGTTCAAGGCCGAAGCGATGGAACGCGAAGTAGGGGAGTGCGGCGAGCGCTGACGCGGGTGGCGGGAGGCGAAGGCCAGATGGGCCGGGCGCGGGCTCGCCGTGGCTGGCGATAATCCCCCGGAATGCCGCTCGCGCCTCGACGCCGGCTACCTTCTGCTCGCAGATCGCGGGCAGCAGTGCCTCGAACGGGCGGTTGGTGCGCGGCAGTCGCAGGCCGGAAAAGCGGTGCACCAGCTCGCGGATCAGCCGGTGCTCCGGGACCATCGCGCTCGGGTCATCATTGGCGCCGACCAGGTCGGCCGCTCCGGCGACCGCGCTCGCCGCTCCCGGACCCCATGCCGAGACCTCGACACCACCCTCGACGGCGTGCAGCCGTATCGTCGCGGCCCCCTCCGGCGTGCGTGTGGCGCGCCAGATGCCGTCCGGCCCAAGGCGGATCGTCGGGTCGCCCCGACCATGGGCGATCGGCCCCATCGTCAGGGCAAGGTCGATCGGCGAGGGGAGCGAGACGAACCCGCTGGCGTCGGGCTCGGGCATCGGTCAGCGATGCATGCTCAGGACGACGGGTGCCTCCGAGCGCTGCACGGCCTCGAAATCCTCGCGCGAGCGGATGCCTCGGTAGCCCTCGGCCACGACGAGCTGCCCGCAGATGCCCCCCAGCGAGTTGCCAGGTCCGGGCAGCACCAGCACGTCGGGCGCCTCCTCGCGCAATGCGACGCGGACGCTGACGGCAAAACGGAAGGGAGTCGTCACCTGCTCCCCGAGGGTGTAGTCGCGGAGCGCAGCAGGGTCCGTGGACCATGGCGTCCAGCGGATGCCCCGCCCGTCGATGATGGTCGCCGAGGGTGCCCGCCAGTCCAGGTCGCCGAGCTGATCACGCGCAGCCTCTGCCACGTGCGCAACCAGCGGGGTGTGGTACGGCCCATGCTGGGAGAGGCGGAGCGGGAACATCCTCTCGCCGACGCGCACCGGCGCGAGCCGGCCGAGCAGACGTGCCACGCCGGCCTCATCGCCGGCCAGGACGGCGTACGCACCCAGGTCGATGCTCTCGTGCACGTGTCCATCGCCATTCACCGCCGGATCACTGAGGGCGGCGTCGACCGCGGCCTGGAGCTGCGGGTCGGGGCGCCAGGCCGCGTCCGCCAGCGGGTAGATCACCTGTCCGCCCGGACCCCCGCTCGGCAATGGCTCCTGCTGCAGGATGGCCATCTCCTGGACGAGCCGAAATGCGTCATCAAAGGGCAGCGCTCCGGCCGCGGCCAGGGCCGTGTACCAGCCGAGCGAGTTTCCAATGACCGCGGTGACCCGGTGGTCCTCCACGGCCGCCTCGGCATCCAGCATCGAGACCAGGAAGATCAGCGGCGAGGCGTGGATCGGCTGGAGGTGGCGCGTCGGGTCGAAGCGATCCGAGCGGTCCAGGTCCAGCAGTGGCTCGAGGCCGTAGCCGGCGCGGAGCTGCTCGGCGCGCAGGACCCAGGGGTGAGCCGGCTGCAGTGAGCCGAGCGAGGCCGCGGCATACGAGCCGCGCCCAGGGCAGGCGAGTACGGCCCGTTGGGTCATGCGTGCAGCCGGCCGCTGACCGTGGTCAGCGCCCCGGCCACGACCTGGTCGGTTCCGATCAGCACCGCACTGGTGGCCGAGCCGAGCGGGACGAAGCTGTCGACCGCGCGGACCGACCACAGACGACTCCCGATGCCGGCTTCGGCAAGGTCCGCAATGATCGCGTCTGCCACGCCGCCGCCGGTGCGGCGGCACTCGTCGACCACCAGGACCGCGCCGATGGCCGCTGCCTGTTCGCGGATCGCCTGGTGGGGGAGCGGATTCAGCCAGCGGATGTCAAGCACCCTGGCCGCGATCTCGTGCTGCTCACGCAGCCGCCGCGCCGCCTGCAGCGACAGGCGCAGGCCGTTGCCGTAGCTGACGATCAGCAGGTCGGCGGTGCCGGTGTCCAGCGGGCCGTAGATGCCGACCTCCCCGGGGAGCAGTGCGGAAGGCGGCGGGGGGTAGTCGGTCAGCCAGCCACCATCGCCATCGGTCTCGAGGTCCTTCTCGTGGTACAGCGCGATCGGCTCCAGGAAGACCACCACCCGTCCGTCCTCGGCCGCCATGGCGACGGCGCCACGCAGCATCCGAGCCGCATCGTCCCCACGCGCCGGGACGGCCACCACCAGTCCGGGGATGTCGCGCAGGGCGCCGACGCTGTTGTCGTTGTGGAAGTGGCCACCGAAGCCCTTCTGATAGCCGAGCCCGGGGACGCGGACCACCATCGGATTGCGGAACTGACCCGAGCTGAAGAACTGGAGGGTCGCCGCCTCGCCCCGCAGCTGATCGAGGGCGTTGTGGAGGTAGGCCAGGTACTGGATCTCGGCGATCGGCAGGAGACCGATGTGCGCCGCGCCCTGGGCGATACCCAGGATCGAGGTCTCGTCCAGCAGGGTGTCGAAGACGCGACCGGTCCCGAATCGGCGCTGGAGGCCGTTGGTGACGTTGTAGACGCCGCCCTTGCGCCCGACATCCTCCCCGAACAGGATCAGCTCCGGCCGCCGTCCCAGCTCGTCGGCCAGTGCGGCGTTCAGGCATCCGGCCAGCGTCCGCGCAGTCGGAATCAGGGCATCCTCGGGCAGCGTGCCGCCATGCAGCTCGAAGCGTGCCTCGGGATCCAGCAGCGGCTTGGCCGCGCGCCCCACGATGCGAACCGGGTGGTATGGCGCCATCGGAGCGACGACCTCTTCGGTCGTCTCCAGTCGCGGTCGGCGCGTGGCCTCCTCGGCGGCCGCCATCACGCGCTCGCGGGTGTCCGCCACCATCGACTGGAGCTGCCCCGGCGTCGCCGCGCCCGTCTCGATCAACCGACGGGCGTTGCGCAGCAGCGGATCCCGCGACTCATTCTCGGCGATCTCTTCCGCGGACCGATATGACTGCTCGGCGTCGCTGCCGGCATGGCCCCACAGCCGGACCGTGCGCAGGTGCAGGAAGGCGGGTCGCCGGGCTCTGCGCACGAACCGCACCACCTCCGCGACGGTGTCCCAGACCTCGTCGATCTCTCCCTCGGCCAGGTCGTAGCGCAGGTGCTCGAGGTGGCCGAAGCTCGACGCGATCCAGCCCTCGGGAGTTGGCACGCTGATGCCGGTCTCGTTGTCCTCGCATACGAACAGGATCGGCATGGGCAGTCCGAGTCGCACCGCGTAGCGCGCGGTGTTGATCGCCGCCAGCGCGGTGGCGTGGTTGATGGTGGCGTCACCGAACGAGCAGAGCACGATCGCGTCGTCAGGGAGATCGGTCGCCACGCCGAGTCGTCGCGCACGGGCCAGGCTGAAGGCGAGTCCCATCGCCTTGGGCAGATGGCTCGCGATGGTCGACGTCTGCGGCGGGACCCAGAGCGGGCGGCTGCCCCACACCTTGTGCCGTCCCTGCGCAATCGGGTCGTCGCTGCTGGCGACGATGCCGAGCAGCGAGTCGAAGGCCGGCGTGCTGCCAGGCAGCTGGCGCGCTCGCGCCATCATCAGCGCGCCTGACCGATAGTGCAGGAAGGCCGGGTCGTTGATCCGCAGCTGGGCCCCAACCACGACGTTGTTCTCGTGGCCGGCGCTGCTGATGGTGTAGAAGCTGCGGTTGGTCTTCTTGAGCTCGCGGGCTGCCACGTCCAGCTGGCGCGAGACGAGCTGGTCCTCGAACAGCTCGATCGCCTTGCGGGCGGTCAGCCCACTCCCTTTGCGCAGCGGGGCGTCTCCGCGGAGCTGAGTCGGCGGGGCAGCCGCCTGAGCGAGGTACGCATCGAGCGAGGCCTCGACGATGGCGACGCGATCGAAGGTCATGGCGAGTGCGGCCCTCGGTGGTGATCGGCGGCGGGGGGTCCGGCCATGATACCCGCCGAGTAAGCGGCTGATAAGCAGGCAGTAAGGCCGGCGGCTGTCTCCTGACGACGCACCGATCCGCGCCGGACGACGTGGCGTGGCGGTTGCCGTCGCGGAGCAGCCCGGATGTCACGCAAGATGCCTGCGCCAGGCGCCCACACCGGGGGCGGCTGGCCAACCTGAGAGCGGCTGGATCAGCCGCCGAGCGAAATGAAGACGATCCCGATGACGGCCAGGGCGACAGCCAGCACGCCCAGGCGCGGCAACGCCTCGCCGAGGAGCGCCCGCGCCAGGAGCATCGTCGCCAGCGGGTAGGTTCCGGACAGGGCAGCCGCGATGCCGACCGGGATAGTCGCGAAGGCGAGCACCACCATGCCGTTGGCTGCCACGTCCAGCAGCCCGGCGAGCCCGACGAGAGGAGCAACCTCCCGGAGGCGCGAGCGGTCGCTCCTCAGCAGCGCGCTTCCGCCGACCACGAGCGATGCGGAGGCGCGGCTGGCGACCAGTGCCCAGAGCTGGTCGTGCTCTGCGGCGAGATCGAGGAAGACGAACCAGAGGCCGAAGCCGAGCGCGGCGGTCAGCGCCAGAAGCAACGCTTCGCGACTCACACCGCGAGTGGTCGCGCCGCTCGCGGCGCCGATCGCCAGCACCGCACAGCCAACGCCCACCAGCTGCACCGGCTGGATGACGGTGCCCCACACCAGCGTCCCAACGGCGAGCGGGATGAGCACTCCACCGACCCCGCTGAGAGCGGACACGAGTCCCATCGCCCCCATCCCCAGGGCGCGATACAGGGCCGCCAGCCCCAGGCCCCCCGCGATGCCACCGACAGCGCCAAGCAGGAGCGTCGAGCTGGCGCGCAGCGGGGGCCGCAGCACCACGACTACGAGGAGCAGAAGGACGAAGCCGACCACCTGCGCCCCGCCGGTGACCAGCAGGCCGCCGGCACGCCGCGCCGCCAGGCCGCCGGCAAAGTCACCGGTGCCCCAGGCCGCCGCGGATCCCACGCCGAGCAGGACGCCAGGTTCGATCAGACACCTCGAGATACGGTCGCCGCGGAATGTACCAGCCAGCTCCGCGACGGCTTGACATGCGGCCCGCGGGACCGCCAGAGTGCGCCAAACCTTTGGCGCACGAAGGGAGCTCGTGGCCCCGCAACCGATGACCGCATCCGCGGGCACACCCCGCGCTGGTCAACCCCACTCCGGCCCGCCGCAGCGCGTTGCGGCGGTCACGCTCGAGCACCTCGTCAAGCGATTCGGCGAGGTCGAGGCAGTCTCCGGCATCGACCTGGAGATCCGCGACGGTGAGTTCTTCTCCATGCTCGGTCCATCCGGGTCCGGCAAGACCACCACCTTGCGCATGATCGCCGGCTTCGAGACGCCGACCGAGGGGCGCATCCTGCTGCACGGGAAGGATGTGACCGGCGTCCCACCCTTCGACCGCGACGTGAACACGGTGTTCCAGGACTACGCGCTCTTCCCGCACATGACCGTCGCCCAGAACGTCGGATACGGGCTGATGGTGCGCAAGACGCCGGCCGCTGAGCGCGCGACGCGCACGACCGAGGCGCTGCGCATGGTGCGGTTGGAGGGGTACGAGAAGCGCCGTCCGGCTCAACTCTCGGGCGGCCAGCGGCAGCGGGTCGCGCTCGCTCGGGCTCTCGTCAATCGGCCGCGGGTGCTGCTCCTCGACGAGCCGCTCGGCGCGCTCGACCTCAAGCTGCGGGAACAGATGCAGATCGAGCTCAAGGAGATCCAGGCCCAGGTTGGCATCACCTTCATCTACGTGACCCACGACCAGGAGGAGGCGCTCACCATGAGCAACCGCCTGGCCGTCTTCAATCGGGGCTCGATCGAGCAGATCGGAACGCCGGCCGACGTCTACGAGCACCCCGCCACGACCTTCGTGGCCGGCTTTGTCGGAACCTCGAACCTGCTGAAGGGGGAGACGGCGCGAGCCGTCATCGGTCAGGATGGGACCTTCACAGTGCGGCCCGAGAAGATCCGGATCGCCGATCCGGATCAGGTCGCCGAATCAGACGAGGCCTCGGCCCTGGGCAGTGTGCGCGAAGTGGTCTACCTGGGGTCCGACACTCGATATATCGTTGCCCTGGACGTTGGAGGCGAGCTGGTCGTCACGCAGCAGAACCTCCAGACCTCCTCCATGGAGGCACTTGCCGCCCAGGGACGACCGGTCAGGCTGCTCTGGAAGCGGCAGCACGTGTTGAGCCTGGCGGTTGGCCAGGCCGCGGAGGGGAAGAGAGAGGGAATGGACAGCCAATGAGGATCCTACGCACCCCGGCCTACGTGGTCGTCGTCGGCCTTGTCCTGGCCGCCTGCGGCAGCAACGTGCCGTCCGGCGCCTTGACTGAATTACCCGCTGCCGAGGACGAGCTCAACCTGGTCATCTGGGTCGGCTACGCCGAGGACGGCGCGAACTTCCCGGAATTCGACTGGGTCACGCCATTCGAGGACGAGACCGGCTGCCAGGTCAACGCGACTGACGGCGTGGACTCCGCCAACATGGTGTCCCTGATGGCCACCGGCCAGTACGACGGCGTGTCGGCCTCCGGTGACGCCACGAACCGGATGATCGAGGCGGGCACCGTCTCCCCGGTCAACATCGCTCTGATCCCCAACTACGAGGGTATCTTCGAGTCGCTCAAGAACAAGCCGCACAACTCGGTTGACGGCGTGCCGTACGGCGTCCCGCACGGCCGAGGCGCGAACCTCCTGCTCTACAACACCGATGAGTTCCCGGAGGCGCCAACCAGCTGGGATCCGGTATGGGAGGGCGCAGCGGACCACTCCGGTGAGGTCAGCATCTACAACTATCTGATCTACATCGCCGACGCGGCGCTGCACCTGATGCAGAAGGATCCCGACCTTGGGATCACCGATCCCTACCAGCTCAACGAGGAGCAGTTCAACGCGGCAGTCGACCTGCTCACGGCGCAGAGCGAGCACGCGATCTACTGGGGGACGGCCGCGGAGCAGATCACGTCCTTCGCCGCTGGCGATGCCGTGGTCGGGACGACCTGGCAGTACCAGGCCAACAACCTGACCGATTCACCGGTCGCCGTGACCCTGCCCGACGAGGGCTCGACCGGATGGTCAGACACCTGGATGATCTCGTCGGAGGCGGCCCATCCGGGGTGCATGTACCGATGGATGAACTGGATGGCGGATCCTGAGACGAGCGCGATGGCCACCATCTACTTCGGCGAGGCACCGACCAGCGAGGCAGCGTGCGACGCTGCCGAGACGATCCTTGACGGGGCCTATGCCGGGCATTGCGACACGTTCCATGCCACCGACGAGGAGTACTTCGAGAAGGTCTGGTTCTGGACCACTCCGCGGACCGACTGCGGGGACGACGACAGCGTCACGACCTGCAAGAACATCGAGGATTGGACCAACGCCTGGACCGAGATCACCGGCGCCTGATCGTTGCGGTCGGAGGTCTGAATGACCCGTTGCTCCCCGGGGAGTCCGCTCCCCGGGGAGCCACATTTCTCCGCTGAGCTCTCATTGCATGCCCGAAGGCCCGACGTCGATGACTACCGACCCCCCCGCAGCTTCCCGACGCGGACGGCGCCTGGCTGCCTGGTTGCATGCCAGGCCTCGGCTTCAGCTTGCGCTTCTGCTCGCCCTGCCCCTGGCCTTCTTCTCCCTGGTCTACCTCGGCTCGCTGGTGATCCTGCTTCTGAACGCCTTCTGGGAGTCCGATCCGTTCAGCGGCCGGATCATCCCGAACTTCACCCTCGACGCCTTCGTCACGCTGTTCACCGTCGACGTCTATCGAACCATCGCCTTTCGGACCATCGGGATGGCGATCCTGGTGACGCTCACCTGCATCGCATTCGGTTTTCCGATCGCCTATTACATGGCCCGCATCGCGTCGCCGACGACGCGGCGGTTCCTGGTGGTCGCGGTGCTCATGCCGCTCTGGGCGTCATACCTGGTCAAGATCTACACCTGGCGGACGATCCTGGCCGGCAATGGGCTCGCCGACTGGCTCCTGGCGCCGCTCGGCGTCGACGGCCCGGGCCTCGACTCGCTGGTCAGCGGGTGGCTGGTGCTGACCTATCTGTGGCTGCCGTACATGATCCTGCCGATCTTCGCCGCCATCGAACGCATCCCGAACTCCCTGCTCGAGGCCTCATCGGACCTTGGCGGACGCACCGGCCCAACCTTCCGACGCGTCGTCCTGCCGCTGGTGCTGCCCGGGGTGGCGGCCGGGTCGATCTTCACCTTCTCGCTGACCCTGGGCGATTACATCGTGCCGGACCTCATCTCGAACACCCAGTTCATCGGGAACGTCATCTACAGCAACTCGAGCCTCGGCAGCCTCCCGCTTGCCGCGGCATATTCGCTGGTGCCGGTGGCAGTGGTGGTCGCGTACCTCCTCATTGCCAGGCGCTTGGGCGCCTTCGAGTCGCTGTGATGAGCCTGCGCCGATGACGGAATCGCGCCTGACCCGCGCCGCGCTTCGGTTGGCAACCGGGCTGGTGCTGCTCTTCATCTACGTGCCGCTCGCGGTGATTGCGATCTACGCGTTTAATCCGACCATCTCGCAGACCTGGCCGCCGTCCGGCTTCACCTTCCAGTGGTTCGTCGAGGCGGCATCCAATCCCAAGGTCCTGGGCGCGTTCGCCTCGTCCGTTGTGGCCGCTGCCGGGGCGACCGCCATTGCCCTGGTCCTCGGCACACTGGCGGCGCTTGGCGTCCAGCGCTTCGCATTCTTCGGTCGCGAGACTGTCTCGTTCTTCCTGGTCCTGCCAATCGCGCTGCCGGGCGTCGTCACCGGGATCGCACTGTCGGCGACATTCCAGACCATTGACGTCCGATTCGGTCTGGCGACGGTGGTGGTCGGCCACGCGACCTTCTGCGTCGTCGTCGCGTATAACAACGTCCTCGCTCGCCTGCGGCGCACGCCACGCTCCGCCGAGGAGGCGTCCGGCGACCTCGGCGCTGACACCTGGCAGACGTTTCGGCGGATCACTCTGCCGGCGATTCGGACGGCGCTGCTGGCCGGGGGACTGCTGGCCTTCGCGCTGTCGTTCGACGAGATCATTGTCACCAACTTCACCGCCGGGCCGGGCACCCAGACGATTCCGCTGTTCATCTTTCGCAGCATCCAGCGCCCAAACGAGCTGCCGGTGGTCAACGTCGTCGCGCTGGTGCTCATCCTGCTGTCCATCATCCCCGTCTACATCGCGCAGCGGATCGGCGGCGAGACGACGGGGATGACTCGCTGACGGGAATCATGGACCGATCCGTCCCGGCACCCCTCGTCCCCCTGCCCTGGGATCGCGCGGAGGTGCCCGACGCCGCCAGCGCGGCCAGGCGCCTGCGAGACGCCGGAGCGGAGCCGCACGCCTGGTCGAACGGTCCAGGCGACAGGTACGGCGTGCACAGCCACGAATACACCAAGCTCCTGGTCTGCGCGGCGGGCTCGATCACCTTCCTGGTCGGAGCCGATGCGGTTGCGATCGAGCTGCAGCCCGGTGACGGTTTCATCCTCCCGCCGGACACGCCGCACGCCGCGATCGTGGGTCCGAAGGGCTGCACCTGCCTGGAGGGCTACCGCCAGCCAGGACGCAAGAGGAGGTCCGGGCGGTCGCGCCACCGTTTGAGGAACCGATAGAAGTTGCGCTTGCTCAGCCGGTCGCGCTCGTCGGGTGGGTACGCCTCCCAGCCACGATGTGCGTGGCGCACGAACGGCAGCGGGTCCGTGCGGAGCGTCTTCCAGCCGGCATCCCGGACCGCGAACGAGAGGTCGAGGTCGGCGTGCCGGTAGAAGCGGAAATGCGGATCGAAGCCACCCACCGCGCGGAGCGCCTCGCGTCGAATGGCGAGGCAGTAGGCCTCGATCGCGTCGACCTCACCGGGCGGAGCCTCGACGAAGTCACGCCCGTCGGCGCTCGTCACGCCCCAGCCGCCGACGATCCCGACTTGCGGATCGCTGAACGCAGCCAGGATCGGACCGACCACGTCGCCGACCGGCTCCAGTGATGTGTCAAGCATGATCGTGACGCCACCTCGGCTGCGTCGCAGTCCCAGGTTGACCGCGTCGGCCCAGCCGAGTCGAGTGGTGATCGGCAGGACGGTCGGTGTCGGCAGCGACTGATCCGGCGGCCACGCCCCGGCGAGCAGAGGCTCGACCTCGTCCGCGGGGGAGTTGGCCACCACCAGCAGCTCCCAGGCGACCGTCGGAGGGTGGGCCGCCAGCCCGCGCAGCATCCGCACCAGGTCGTCTGCGTGGTCGTCCACGACGACCACGATTGCGGCGTCCAGGCTCGCCCGCTCCTCGAGCAGGCTCGGCAGGTCAGCCGTCGGGGCTGGGGCCGCAGGCCGGGCGGTTGAACCCTCGGGCGTATCGACCGCCTCCCAGCCGAGGCCGCGGATCTGATCGCGGAGCGCGTCGGCGGTCGCCCAGTCGCGCGATCCACGGGCCGCGGCGCGTTGTTCGAGCAGCCGCGCCACCTCGGCCGGCAGCTGCTCCGTCACCAAGCGGTCAGCGGTCGGCGCGCGCCGGCCATGGGGCGGTTCGGCCGATCGGCCGGCCGTCAGGCTCGCGTTCGAGCTGGTGTGAGCCGACCTCGGGCGGGTCGTAGCGGAGGCGCTCGACCGGCTTGTCGCCGATGAGGTGGCTCTCCACGATCTCGGCCACGTCGGCTGGTGTCACCGCTGCGTACCAGACTCCATCGGGATAGACGACGACCATCGGTCCATTGCCGCACTGGCTGAAGCAGCCCGAGTGGTTGACGCGCACCCGCCCGGCGAGATCGGTGGCGCGTACGGCGGACTTGAGCGCGGCATGAACGCCCAGGCCATCGCCGTCCACCGAGGGACACCACTCTCCCCGAGTGCAGACGAAGACGTGTCGCTCGTAGACGGGCATTCGCGGAAGTACCCCTGTCGGCGGATCGAAAGTACCGGGGCTCCCCAGCCCACCCCAACCTTACTATCCGGCCAGAAGCCGCGCGCTCCGCACCTCAACGGTCCACGCGTGCTTCAACAGCACTGGGAAACCGATGCAGATGATCAGCAACGAGGTAGGGAAGCTGCTCACGGCGACCGAGGTCGCCGACCTGCTCCACCTGCACGTCAACACCGTCAAGCGGCTCGGCGATCGCGGCGAGATCCCGTTCTATCGGGTCTGCAAGCGCGGCGACCGACGTTTCCGTTACGACGACGTGCTCGACTTCCTCCGCCGCGCGAAGTAACCCGCGCCAATTTGATGCCGGTCCCGGCTCACGCCGGGACGGCCCGTTCCCGCCAAGGGGGCGCGTCACGACCGCCGAGGTGCCAATCTCTCGGCGGTCGTTTCGTTTCCGACGATAATGCGGGCACAGATGGCCGATGAACCGCAGCAGCGCCTCGCGGAGGGGCAGCGCCTCCTCGATGCAGGCGACCTCGACGCGGCGGTGGAGATCCTCGCCCCGCTGACCGGGCACCCCGACGCAGAGCTGAGCGCGGCCGCCTGGCTGTCGATCGGCGACGCCCGATACCGCCTCGACGACGAGGCCGGCGCCCTCGCGGCCTGGCAGCAGGCGGCTGATCGAGGCGGGTCCAGCGCCTGGCTGGGATGGCGCAAGGTCGCCGAACAGGAGGTCCGCGAAGGCCACCTGGAGGAGGCGGTCGCCGCCTACCGGGAGGCTGATCGTCGCGCACCGCACGAGGAGCGCGGCGCGATCGCCAACCGCATCGCCTGGCTCCTCAAGGAGACCGGCCACGACTTCGCGTCGCGGCGCCAGTTCAACCGGGCCAGGGGCGCCTACGCCACATACCATGCCTGGGTCACCTGGGCGATCGTGGCCATCAACGTGGCCGTCTTCCTCGTCGACGCGGCCCTTACAACCAATGGGTCCGGGTTCTCGCTGACCGGAGGCTCGGGCCCGCTCTCCGAAGCGGGCGCGGTCTATGGGCCGGCGGTCGCCGGCGGGGAGTGGTGGCGCCTGATCACCGGCGCCTTCCTCCACCTCGGGATCCTGCACATCGCCTTCAACATGTACGCCCTGTGGCTCTTCGGGCCGATCATGGAGCAGATGTACGGGCACGTTGAGTTCGCCGTCATCTACCTGCTCTGCGCCCTGGGCGGCAACGTATTGACCATCCTCCTCGCGCCCAATGTCCCGGCACTCGGGGCATCCGGCGCCATCTTCGGCCTGTTCGGGCTCGCCTTCATCGTCTCGCGCAGGCGCCACCTGCTGCTGGGGCCGCAGGCCAGGGCCGTGCTGTCCCGGGTCGGCACCCTCCTGGTCCTGAACCTGATCATCACCTTCACCATCCCGTTCATCAGCTGGACGGGCCACGTCGGCGGATTGGTGGTAGGCGGAGTGATCGGACTGCTGCTGGCCCCTGCCAACGTGCCGACCCTGGGCGGCATGTGGCGTGCGCCCGACGGATCGCTGCTCGCCCAACGCCTCCCGCCGTCGCTGCGCGCCAGCGCGTACCTGCTGATTGCGGCTGTCCTGGTCCTGGGGACCTACGTGGCGATCCAGCAGCCGGGCTGAAGGGCATGTGCTGCGACGCCGATGCTCGACCTCCGCTCCCCCCGATCAGCGGCGCCGCACTCGATGCGGGCGAGCTGACGCTCACCTCCGGGGACGGAACCCGGATGGCGGCCTACGCGGCTCGTGCCGCCGCGCCGAGCAGGGCGGGGATCGTCATCCTGCCGGACGTGCGCGGTCTGCACCCGTTCTTTGAGGAGCTGACCCTGCGCTTCGCGGAGGCGGGCGTCGACGCGATCGCCATCGACTACTTCAGCCGGACCGCGGGGAGGGCCGTCGCAGTGCCGACTTCGATTACGCCAGCCACGTGCCGCTGACGCGCCACGAAACGCTCAACGCGGACATCGCGGCAGCGGCAGCCCACCTGCGCTCTGTCGACGGGGGAGCGGTCCAGCGCCTCTACACCGTCGGCTTCTGCTTCGGCGGGCGCCTGAGCTACCTGCAGGCCGCGTCCGCGATCGACGCTGCGGGGGTGATCGGCTTCTACGGCCCGCCGGTCGGACCCAACCGCGCGGGGCTGCCGGCTCCGGCCGACGAGGCGCAGCGATTCACCTGCCCGGTGCTCGCGATCTCGGGCGGCGCGGACCGGGGGATCGGTCCCGAGGCAGTCCAGGCCTTTGAACAGGCGATGGATCGCGCGGGCGTGGCCCACACCACGGTGACCTATCCGGGAGCGCCCCATTCATTCTTCGATCGGCATTCGAGCGAGCATGCCGACGCATCAGTCGATGCGTGGCGTAAGATGCTGACCTTCATGGGCGTCACCGGTGCCGCAAGCGGATAGGGTTCATGCCCCGGGGGCGGGCAGGCTGCTCGAGATTGGCGCCGGTTTCTGCGGCTTCATCGGCTGCAGGTAGAGGGTCAGGACGCCGACGACGTACACGACCCAGGTGAGCAGCGTCGTCCACTCCGGTGTGCTGGTGTAGCCGAACACCGCGCGCAGCATCTGCCCGAGCAGGTTCCCGCCATCGGGCTCGTGCGGCAGCAGTGCGCTGATGTTGAAGGCGGTTGAGGTGCCAAAACCGATCAGCCCCGCGTCGATGAACTCGTGTGCCGCATGGCTGACCAGTCCGCCGGCGATGAAGACCAGCGCCACACCGGTCCAGCGGAAGAACCGTGCCAGGTTGATCACGCGCGCACCGCGATAGAACCCATAGCCGAGCAGAACGGCGATCAGGATGCCGATTAAGGCCCCCAGCAGCGTGCTCGCTGCCCCCGCCTCCTCGGTCGTGGCGGCGGTGGCCTGCCCGAGCAGGAAGAGCGACGTCTCGATCCCCTCGCGCACCACTGCGGTGAAGGCGAGGATCGAGAGGGCCCAGACGCTGCCATCGGTGAGTGCCCGGTCAACGCCGGCATGAAGCTCGCCCTTGATGTTGGCGGCGGTGCGCCGCATCCAGAAGAGCATCCAGGTCACCACGATGGCGGCGAGGAGCATGGCGCTCCCCTCGAAGTACTGCTCCGCGGGCGAGGAGAGGCCCCCGATGCTGACCCACAGGACGGCGCCCACCGCTGCGCTGAGCGCGATCGCGGCGCCGGCGCCGAGCCAGATACGGCCGAAGTGACGGGCATTCCCGGTGCGTGCCAGGTAGACGAGGATGATGCTCACGATGAGCGCCGCCTCGACCCCCTCGCGGAGGCCGGTGAGCAGCCCGGTCGTCAAGAAGCCGATGTCCAAGAGGGGTTCTCCCTGCGCGAAGGGGGACTGAAGGGTAGGCCCGGCGCTTCGACTCGAAGGCTAGCCGAGCGCTGTTTGCGCGTCAATTGAAGTCTTACGCTGTGAGTCAGGATTCGCGCCACGGGCGGCTGGATGGGCGTCCTGGACGGCTAGAATCCGAGCCGCATGATCGACTTTTCCCTGACCGATGCACAGCGCGACGTCCAGCGCACCTCGCGCGCCTTTGCCGAGCGCGAGATCCTGCCGCGGATCCACGAGCTCGACTCGACCTCGACCTACGACCGCTCGCTGTACGAGAAGATGGGGGCCGCCGGCTTGCTCGGGCTGCCGATCCCCGAGCGCTATGGCGGCACCGGCATGGATTACATCGCATTCGCTCTGCTGTGCGAGGAGATGGAGCGGGCGGACACCGCGTTCCGGGTCATCCTCTCGGTCCACACCGGGCTGAACTCCCTGACTCTCCTGCAATGGGCCAGCGAGGACCAGAAGCAGCGCTACCTGGTCCCCCAGGCACGTGGCGAGAAGCTGGCCACCTTCGGATTGACCGAGCCGGGGGTCGGCAGTGATGCGGCCAATCTGTCCACCACCGCTCGACGGAACGGCGACGGCTATCTCCTCAACGGCAGCAAGGTCTGGATCAGCCTGGCCGATACCGCCGACAACTTCCTGGTCTTCGCCACGGTCGACAAGAGCGCCGGCCACAAGGGCATCACCGCCTTCATCGTCGAGCGCGGCTATCCTGGCTTCTCGACAGAATCGTTGCACGGCAAGCTCGGCGTTCGCGCCGGCAATACGGGCATCCTCACCTTCTCCGACTGCGAGGTCCCGCTCGAGAACCGGGTCGGCGAGGAAGGCGAGGGGTTCACGATCGCCATGAGCGCGATCGACCAGGGGCGCTACACGGTGGCGGCCGGATCGGTCGGGCTGGCGCGGGCCTGCCTGGAGGCATCGGTCAAGTACGCGCACGAGCGCAAGGCCTTTGGCGAGGAGATCGGCCGCCACCAGCTGGTCAAGCAGATGCTGTCGAAGATGTACGCCGGCATCGAGGCGGGGCGGCTTCTCGTCTTCAAGGCCGGCTGGAAGAAGAACCGGGGCGAACGAAACACCCGGGAGACGGGGCTCGCCAAGTGGTTCTGCACCGACCATGCGGTGGAGAGCGCGCTGGATGCGATCCAGATCCACGGCGCGTACGGCTACAGCGACGAATACCCGGTCGAGCGCTACCTGCGCAATAGCAAGGGCTCCGTGATCTACGAGGGGACCAGCCAGATCCACACCCTGATGCAGGCCGACTACCTGCTTGGCTACCGTAAGGATCGTCCGCTGCGCATGCCTCAGCCAGCCTTCGAAGGGGAGATGTAGGCCGCCATGAGTCGGGCCGTCGAGCTGCTGCTGGGGCTGATGCTGCTCGTGATCGGGCTCCTCGTGCTCGCCAGCGAGCCGATCGGGAACTGGTTCTCGGGGCTCGGCATCAGCGAGGAGCTGCTCGATTGGTGGCCCGCAATGGTGATTGTCCTGTCGGCCTTCTTCCTGGTGCCAGCCGGTCTGCCGGGGCCGAATCGGCGGCTGCGAGCCGGGATGGTCATCCCTGGCGCGTTCCTGGCAGGGGTTGGTGGTGCGCTTCTATACACCAGCCTCAACGACCGATGGCTGGCCTGGTCCTACCTTTGGACAGTGATCCCGTTCTCGATCGGGATCGGCCTCTACGCGGCCGGCTGGATCGCCGACTTGCCCGCTTTCAAGTGGATCGGGTCCGGGATGGCGGTGGGGGCGGCGATCGCCTACCTGGCGTTCGCCACGGCCTTCGGCGGGGACGCGTTCCGGCTGGTCGGATCGCTGGTCATCATCCTCCTGGGGCTGGCGCTCATGGCTGGCGGCCTGGCCGACCGGCTGAGCCGCAAGGGGAGTGGCTAGGCGGACAACTCGCGGACCTATCGGTCGAACCAGGCCAGGGCCGCCGCCGGCTAGAAGAGCCGGGGCAGGACCATCGCCGTCACGAACACCCCGATTGCGGCAGCCAGCGCGCCACGTCGCAGCCGAGGCCAGGATCGCGCCGTCAGTCCGCCCCCCACCGCCGCCGGCAGCGCACCCGCCAGCCCGGCCACGGCGCTTGCCAGCGAATGTGCCAGGGTGGGCGGCGCCGAGCCGAGCTGCCGCTCGCCGGCACTCACCGCACCCACCCCTACGACGAGCACGGCGCCAAGCAGCGCGGCGCCAAGGGTGCCGGTGAAGGCCCGTAGCCGCCCGATCTGGGTGGCACCGGCCGCGGCAGCGCCGACCACCAGCGTGGCCGCCACTGCCCACGTCCCTGCGGTGAGTCGCGTCCCGTCATGCGGGGCCGCCACCGCGTACCAGGCCACGGCAACCGCCGGCGCCGCCAGCATCCCCACCGCGGCCACCCAGGTCAGCGGGCGCGTCCAGTCCTCCGGGTCATCGGGCGGGACGACCGCGCCGAGGCGGACGCTGACCGGGACCATCTCGTCGTCGGTCGGCAGCGTCACGTCCCGACCGCTTCGCCCATCTCGGGCAGGCTCGAGGCGGCCGCGAGCCGCAGCCCCAGGATCCCGGCCCCAAGCTCGCGGACGACTCGACTCGCCTCCTCCCGCGCGGCGAGCTCGGGCGCCTCGAGCGCGAGGGTGGCCAGTGCGACGAGCTGCGGGATCGCCGATGGCGTGTCCAGGTCGTTGTCCATGGCCTGCAGGAAGCGGTCACGGTGCTGGCGTACGACGGGGCTGAGAGATGCGGGATCAGCGTCACCCTGGTCTGCCACGAGATTCGCCATGCGCAGGTGCGCGGCCGTAACGGCAGCGGCCTCCAGATCGGCCAGGCGGAAGGTGACTTCGGTTCGGTAATGGTGGCTGACCAGGTACAGCCGGATCGCGTCGCCGCTGAAGGAGCGTAGGAGATCACGCACCAAGACGAGATTGCCGAGCGACTTGCTCATCTTGTCGTTCTCGTAGCGGACCATTCCGGCATGCATCCACCACTCGACGAACGGGCGCTGCCCGGTCGCCGCCTCGGCCTGCGCGATCTCCGACTCGTGGTGCGGAAAGGCCAGGTCGCTCCCACCGCCGTGGATCTCGAAGTGGTTGCCGAGGTAGGCAATGCTCATGGCGGAGCACTCGATGTGCCAGCCCGGCCGGCCGGGACCCCAGGGCGACTCCCAGGCGGGCTCATCCGACAGCGATGGCTGCCACAGCACGAAGTCGAGCGGATCGCGTCGGCCCGGCATCTCCGGGCGGCTGCCGCGCTCCAGCGCCAGCGGCAGCATCTCGTCGCGCGACAGCTTTGAGACCTCTCCGTACGTCGGCCAGGAATTGACGCTGAAGTAGACGTGCCCATCGGCGGGATAGGCATGCCCGCTCGCCACGAGCCGTTCGATCTGGTCGAGCATCTGCGGGATGTGCTCGGTCGCGCGCGGTAATCGGTCGGGCGGCAGCCAGTTGAGGGCCGCCATCTCGGCCAGGAAGGTGGTCAGGTGGCGGTTGCCAAGGACCAGGTAGTCCTCGTCGCTTTCCCGGGCCCGCTGCAGCATGTCGTCGTCGACATCGGTCACGTTCTGCACGTAGACCACCCGGTGGCCGAGGTACTCCAGGTACCGATGCAGGACGTCGAAGCTCAGGTACGTAAACGCATGCCCCAGGTGGCCGGTGTCGTACGGGGTCACGCCGCACACGTACAGGCCCACCGGACCGGGGCCGATGGGGGCGAAAGGCACGAGCTCGCCCCGTTGAGCATCGAACAGGCGCAGGGTCACGGGCGGGATTCTAGGCGCTGATAGAATCCGATGGCCGATCGCTAGGGGGCGGGTCGCACTTCAGCCGCACGGGAGCCGAGGGCATGTGGGACGTTCTGCGCTGGTTCGCTGTCTTCGTGGTGGCGGTCCTGCTGATCGTGGCCGGGCTCTTCTGGATATTCGACAGGCCGCTGCCCATTCCGCAGCTGTTCTGACCGTTCACCAAAGGGTCGGTTTGGTGCTCATCAGGAAGCCGATCAGGCCAGTGGCGACCGCCATCGCATAGGCCATATAGCGGGCACTCTTTGCCTGCCGCCGCCATCCCTCAGACTCCGGCTCGCGCACCCTCATCAGTCGCCGCAGATGGGGCCGCGAGAGGAAGGCCGCAACCAGCAGATTCGCGGCGTAGACCCCCAACGCGACGAGCAGCCACGGCTGGGTCAGGATCTCGGTCCCGAGGCTGAGCACCAGGCCCACGCCGGTCAATGCCAGGCCGATGGCGATCACCACGCTGCCGGTGCCCTGCAGGCTGGCAAGCAGTCGCACGATCGTGCTCGGCTCGCCGCTTGCGGATTGCCGGCGCAGCAGGAATGGGATGGCGAGGCTCGGTGCCAGCAATGACACCGCCAGCAGTACGTGCGCCGACAGCAGGATCGGGAACCAGGTCAATTGGAATCGGGCCTCGTCGATGGGGCGCCATGGCATGATGCCGACCCATGCGCCTGCGGCCGTACCTTACCCTGCTGCGCGGCAACCCCGCCTTCACCCGGCTCTTTGCAGCCCAGCTGATCAGCTTCGCCGGGGACTGGTTCGCGACGGTGGCGCTGCTTGGCCTAGCCCTTCAGCTGACCGGGTCGCCGGCGGTGGCATCGATGCTGCTGGTGGTCCAGACCGGGGCCTTCGCGCTGGCCTCGCCGCTCGCCGGCGTCCTGGCGGACCGTTATGACCGGCGTCGCCTGATGATCGTCGCCGATGTCGCGCGCGTCCCGGTGGCGTTGGCGTTCCTGCTGGCGCGGGACCCCGACACGCTATGGATCGCCTTCGTGGCCGCAGCCCTGCTCTCGTTGGGCGCCGCGGTCTTCGAGCCGACAAGCTCGGCCTCGCTCCCGAACCTCGTCGAGGAGAGCGAGCTGGCCGAGGCGAACGTCCTGATCGGGTCCGCATGGGGCACGATGCTGGCGGTGGGCGCGGCTCTCGGAGGGCTCGTCGCCGCCACGCTGGGGCGGGATGTCGCCTTCGCCGTCAACGCGGCATCGTTCGCGGCCTCAGCACTGCTGATCCTTGGCATCCGGCGGTCCTTTCGGGCAGCGAGCGGAGGTCTGCCAGCGGCGGCGCCGCGACATCGTGAGCGTGGAGGTGTGGCCGAGTCGATCCGCTTGGTCCTGCGCTTCGCGCGTGGCAACCGGACCCTGGCAGCCCTCCTCCTGTCGAAGACCACGTTCGGGGTGGGCGCCGGCGTCATCGTGCTGCTGGCGGTCTTCGGTCGCGACGTCTTCAAAGCGGGCGACGCCGGGATCGGGATCCTGTTCGCCGCCCGCGGGCTTGGCGCGTTCATCGGTCCCTTCCTGGTCCGGTCGATCGTCGGCGTCAGCGAGCGCGGACTGATCGGGGGCATCGCGGCCTCGTTCGCCATCTTCGCGGTCAGCTATGGGCTCCTTCCGTTGGCGCCGATTCTTCCGCTCGCCGCACTCGCGGTCTTTGCCGGTCACCTGGGCGGCGGCGCGCAGTGGACCCTCTCCTCCTACGGGCTGCAGCGGGCGGCGCCCGATGCCATCCGCGGCCGCGTCTTCAGCTTCGATTACGGGCTGGTCACACTGACGATGACCCTGTCGACGCTGGTCGCCGGCTTCCTGGCCGAGCGGTTCTCGCCCGCGGCCACGACCTGGACTGTGGTTGGCCTGGCGGCGATCGCCGCCATTGGCTGGATCGCATTCGCTCGGCCGGTATGGCGCCGGCCCGGCGACTAGGATCCGCTCATGCGAATCATCGACGCCGACCAGGTCCGCGCCGCGGCTCCGATGCCCCAGCTGCTCGACGCCGTCGAGGATGCATACCGGGACGTCGCGGCGGGCCGCGATCGGTCGCCGATCCGGTCCCGGATTCCGATGGCTGGGGGCGACCTGCTCCTGATGCCCGGCCTGCGCGACGGCGGGGCCGGCGCATCGGTGAAGCTCGTGACGGTCATGCCCGCCAACGCCGCCCGCGGGTTGCCGACTATCCAGGCGCTGGTCGCGTGGTTTGACGCCCACTCGGGTGAGCCGCTCGCCATCCTGGACGGGCCTGCCCTGACGGCCATGCGCACGGGTGCGGCGTCGGGAGTCAGCACCCGCCTGCTGTCGCGACTCGACGCGCGGGTGCTGGCGCTATTCGGGGTCGGGGCTCAGGCCGCCTGGCAGGTGCGGGCAGTGATGGCGGCGAGGGAGATCAGCGAGGTGCGGATCTTCTCGCGCACCGGCTCGAGTCGTGAGGCCTTCGCGGCGAGCCTGGCGAAGGAGCTGGGAGCGGACGTCCGTGTCCTCGCCGCCCAGTCAGCGGAGGCGGCGGTGCGCGGCGCCGACGTGATCTGCTGTGCGACCACCTCGTTCGAACCGGTCTTCTCGGCCGAGTGGGTCTCGCCGGGGACCCATGTCAGCGCGGTTGGGAGCTTCCAGAAGGGGATGATCGAGCTGCCGCCGGAGATCTTCGCCGCCGCTGCGCTGGTGGCGGTCGACTCGCGCGAGGCTGCGCTCGAGGAAGCTGGAGACCTAGTTGCCGCAATTGACGCAGGGCTGCTGGCCGCTGACGGGTTCGTCGAGATCGGCACCATCGACCGCGGCTGGGCGGTGACGCGCGATCCATCGGCCATCACCGTCTTCAAGAGCGTGGGGCTGGCGATCCAGGACGTGGCCGCGGCCGAGCTGGTGATGGCCAACCTGGGGCCGGCCGAAGGCGGCGCTGGCTAGGATGCGCCCGGGAACCTGAGCACGAGCCCGCCGTGTGCGGCAAAGCCACGGGTGAGTGAGGTCAGGAGGCGCTCGGCAGCGGCCCCCCATTGCGAGCGGAAGCCGGCCAGGCGCCGATCCGGCCCGTCGACCTCGGTCACGAAGCCGGCGATGTCGGTTGCCGTTCCGTGAGCGAATGCGGCCAGCGCGGTCGGATCTCCGGCCTGCACGACGACCGGCGAGGGATCGACCGCGGGCGGCGGAGGGGGAGCCGCGGCACCCACCACGCCAGTCTGCCCGCCGCCGGGCAGCTGCTGGGTGGGCGGTGGGGTCGGCATCGGCGTGGGAGTTGGCGCGGCGGTCGGCGCGGGCGGCGGTGTGACCGTTGGTGACGGCGTGGATGCTGGCGTCGCAGACGGCGTGGCTGACCCCGGCACCGGCGTGTCGGTCGGAGCGGGAGGTGGCGTGGGGGCAGGGCTCGGGCTGGGTGAGGGGACCGGCGACGAGCTGGCCGCGGGGGCCCCGCTGACGGTCACGCCCGGGTAATAGTAGATGAGCATGATCTGGGCGGCGGTCTTGCCGGCCAGTCCGCAGGCCTGCGAGCCCCATTGCCACAGCTTCCAGCCGGTGGTGTTCACGCCGCACGCCTCGTAGGGGCTGCCGGCGTTGTAATAGGTCGGGAAGATGGACCCGTTCCGGAGCACGCGCGTGCCCCAGGTCGCGTCCACGGCGGCGGCGGCGCTGCTCCATGTCGCCTTGGTCGGGTCATAGACCTGGTCGTAGGTGTCGTCCCGCACGTCGAAGCAGGCACCCGCGCTGTTGATCCAACCGCGCCAGTGCAGCACCTGGTACCAGGCGTAGTGCTTGACCGCCAGTGCGCCAGAGCGCATTGACTCGGTGGTCCAGGATCCGATCCACTCGCGCGACAGAACGTTCTTGGTGTAGGCCCGAAAGTCGACGGTCTCGACGGCGCCGGTCACGTGCCGGAAGACGCGAATCGTCGTCGGCGGAACCGATTGCGAGGTCCAGCTCGAGCACGACGCAGCAACGGTGGGCGCCACCCAGGCGGGCAGGCCACCGGCGAGCGCAATGAGCACAGCCAGTCCGGCTGCGACGAGGGCACGTCGTGGCACGCTGTGCATCGTGCGGTCCACCAGACCGCACCGGAACCCACCGAAGGTCCTACGCCGTCAGGCCCAACGATGAACGCGCTCCCGAATTCGCTCAAATCCGAGCTCGTCGCAGAGGCCGATGAACTCCTCGCGCGGGACCCCGCCCCATGCCAGGGAGTCGAGGTCACCGGTGACGGCCGCATCGGCGTTCAGGGTCGCCAGCCGGCGGTAGAGAAAGGCGTCCGCGCGCTGCTGCTGGAGGGTCGCTGCCAGGCGCACCGCGTTGCGCAGCGGAACGCCCCACTCCAGCGGCGACGCCGGAATCGCCTCGAGGTGGTGGAACCTGGCCAGGACCGCCGCAGCGCTCTTCGATCCCCAGCCGGGGAGGCCGGGATAGCCATCGGAGCTGTCGCCGACCAGCGCCAGGTAGTCGGGAATGCTCTCGGGATGAACGCCGAACTTGGCGACCACGCCCTCCTCGTCGTAGGTGATCGTCCGCATCCGGTCGCGCAGGACCACACGCTCGCCACGCACGCACTGCGACAGGTCCTTGTCGACGCTGCAGATGACGACCTGGCCGATGCGCGGATCGTCGCCGAAGCGGGCGACGCCAGTGGCGATCGCGTCATCGGCCTCGTCCTCGACCATCGCCCAGGTGGTGATGCCCAACGCGCGAAGTGCGCGCTCTGCGTCGTCGAACTGAGCCAGCAGCAGCGGGTCCATCCCGGCACTGCTCTTGTACGTCGGGTAGACGTCGTTGCGCCACGACTCGATGACATGGTCGGTCGCCGCTGCCACGTGCGTCAGGTCATCCTCGCGCAGGAGGGAGAGCATCGATTCGATCAGGCCACGGACCGCGTTGACCGGCCGTCCATCGGGTCCGTGCTCCTCCGGGCGCGAGTAGTAGGCACGGAACAGCTCAAAGGTGGCGTCGACCAGGTGGAGCTTCACGACGACCACATGCTAGGCCGCTCTATCGCTCGATAAGGCCCCGATAAGCGGCCGATAAGCGGTCACGGGGATCATCCGCGTGCGGGAGCCCGGCGCGCGCGTGCCCTGCGACCACCCGGCTCAGCTTCGGCCGACCTGGGACCGCGCCGGGCCCCCTCAAGCGCCGCTCAGACCGCGAGCGGCTCCCGGTACTCGCCGTACTGACGGCGGAGCAGGTTGCACATCTCGCCGATGGTGGCGTAGGCCTCGACGGCGGCGATGATCGCCGGCATCAGGTTCTCGCCATCGGCGGCATCGGCGCGGAGGCGGTTCATGGCGCGCATGTGCGCATCCGCATCGCGCTCGGCGCGGACGCGCAGCAGGCGGTCGAGGTGGCGCCGCTCCTGGTCGGGGCTGATCTCGAGCAGGGGAATGCGCAGCACCTCGTCGGGATCGGCGAAGGCGGTGACCCCGATCGTTTCGCGCTCGTGCGCGTCCAGCGCCCGCGCCTGGGCATAGGCCGCATCGGCGATCTCCGCCTGCGGATAGCCGGCCTCGATGGCGGCCAGCATCCCACCCAGCTCGTCGATGTGGTGGATGTACTGCCAGGCGGCCTGCTCGGTCTGGTTGGTGAGGGTCTCGATGAAATACGACCCCGCCAGCGGGTCGACGGTGTTGGCGGCGCCGGACTCCTCGGCGATGATCTGCTGCTGGCGCAGGGCAAGCAGGGCGGCCTCTTCCGACGGAACCGCCCACGCCTCGTCGTACGCATCGGTATGGAGGCTCTGGGTGCCACCCAGGACTCCGGCGAGGGCCTGGATGGCGACGCGGGTCAGGTTGTTCTGCGGCTGTTGGGCCGTCAGCGAGACGCCGGCCGTCTGGGTATGGAAGCGCATCCAGGTCGAGCGCTCGTTCTCGGCCCCGAACCGCTCGCGGCACAGCTTGTACCAGATCCGGCGCGCGGCCCGGAACTTGGCGATCTCCTCGAAGAAGTCGTTGTGGCTGTTGAAGAAGAAGGAGAGACGGGGGGCGAAGTCGTCGAAGCGGAGACCACGCGCCAGGGCATCCTCCACGTACGCAATCCCGTCGGCGATGGTGAAGGCCAGCTCCTGGACCGCGGTCGAGCCGGCCTCGCGGATGTGGTAGCCGCTGATGCTGATCGTGTTCCAGCGCGGCATCTCGCGCGTGCCGAACTCGACCGTGTCGGTCACCAGTTTCAGCGACGGTCCGGGCGGGAAGATGTACTCCTTCTGGGCGATGAACTCCTTGAGGATGTCGTTCTGCAGCGTCCCGGTCAGCTGGGCGCGAGGCACGCCCATCTTCTCGGCGGCGACGATGTACATCGCCCAGATCATGGCGGCGGGGGAGTTGATGGTCATGCTGGTGCTGATCTCGCCGACGGGCAGGCCGGCCAGCAGGATCTCCATGTCCGCCAGGCTGCTGACCGCGACCCCGCAGGTGCCGAACTCCCCGGCGGCGAGCGGGTCGTCGTGGTCGTAGCCGTACAGGGTCGGCATGTCGTAGGCGATCGACAGGCCGGTGCCGCCCGCCGCGATAAGCTTCTTGAAGCGGTCGTTGGTGTCCTCGGCGGTGCCGAAGCCGGCGAACATGCGCATCGTCCAGAGGCGGCCGCGGTGGCCGGTGGGGTGGATCCCCCTTGTGAAGGGCGGCTGGCCGGGGAGGCCGACGTCGTCCGCCTCGTTCCAGCCATCAGGCTCGCCGGCAGGCGGGCTGAAGCGGTAGCGCGGTCGATCGTGGTCCGGGTCGTTGGCCGGGTCGGCGAGATCGGCCGGGGTATAGAGGCGGTTGATCTCGACACCGGACTGGGTGATGAAGCGCCGCTTTCGCTCGCGCCCCTGCTCTGGCTGGCTCACGCGCGCCATATTGGCGGCTGGACCGGAGCCGTCGCAACCGGTGAGCTCGGCGCTCGGCCGATCAGGGATACAGGCCGCGCAGGGCGGTCGCCTCAGCCACGCGGCCCACGGCCACCATCATGGCCGCGCCGCGCAGGTCGACCCGCTCGCGCTCGGCGGTCGCAAGCACCCCGGCAAAGGCGGCCTCCATGATGCGTTCCAGCTCGGCGGCGATCTCACGGTCCGCCCAGAAGAACGCCTGGGTGTCCTGCACCCACTCGAAGTAGCCGAGCAGCAGTCCACCTGCGCTGCACAGGATGTCCGGCACGACCAGGACGCCCCGGTCGCGCAGGATGGCATCCGCCTCTGGGGTCGTTGGCGAGTTCGCGGCCTCGGCCAGGATGCCGGCACGCAGCGCGTCGGCCGCCTCGGCGGTGACCTGGTTCTGGAGCCCCGCCGAGACCAGGACGTCGCAGTCGACGCCGAAGAGGTCGGCCCGGTCGATCGGCTCCGTGCCCGGGCAGTCGGTGATCGAGTCGTGGCGGTGCATCCAGTCGACCGCCGCCGGCACGTCGATCCCCGACGGATTGGCGACCGCGGCCCGGTCATCGGCGATGGCCACGACCCGGGCGCCCGCGCCGGAGAGCATCTCGGCCAGGGTGGTGCCCACCCGGCCGAAGCCCTGGATCGCGACGCGTGCCTCGCCGAGGGCCAGGCCCCGCGCCCGGGAGGCGGCGAGGATGCAATGGAACGCCCCGCGGCTGGTCGACTCGCGCCGGCCCCGCGTGCCGCCGATGGCCATCGGCTTCCCCGTCACAATCGCTGGGATGGTGTGGCCCTGATGCATGCTGTACGTGTCCATGATCCACGCCATCGTCTGGGAGCCGGTGTTCACGTCGGGGGTCGGGATATCCCGCTCAGGGCCGATCAGCAGGCTGATCTCGGTCGCGTACCTGCGGGTCAGCCCCTGGCGCTCGTTGACCGACAGGCGGCGCGGATTGACCACCACGCCGCCCATGGCGCCGCCCCACGGCACCTCCAGCAGCGCCGCCTTCCAGGTGTTGAGCATCGCGTTGGCGCGCACCAGGTCCAGGGTCAGGTCCTGCGTGTAGCGCACGCCGCCGGTGGCAGGGCCGCGGTTCAGGTTGTGGTGCACCCGGTAGCCGGTGAAGGCCTGCACCGACCCATCGTCGAGGGTGACCGGGAAGTGAACCTCCAGCTCGCGCTTCGGGATGCGCAGGACCTTGTGCATGCCGGCGTCCAGGTTGAGCCGCTCGGCCGCCAAATCGAGGTCGCGCTGCGCCGCGGTCCACACGTTATCCGCGGCGTTGGTTCCATCGGGTGTGGCAGGCATGCGCCCCACAGGCTAGCGAAAGACGCGGCCGATGGCGACCAATTGCGCGGCCGGGTGGCACACTGACGCTCCATGCAACCCGATGTGCCGGCGGCCCAGCAAACGCCGCACCGGCACACGCGACCAGGAGGCAGCCATGGCCCCACGCGTGATGACCGTCAGCGGCCCGATTCCACCCGACCGAGTGGGCTTCACCCTCCCTCACGAGCACACCGGCATCTACCTGTGGCACATCGAGGCCCGATTTGACTACTGGGAGCTGACACCCGACGAGCAGACCCTGGTCGAGGAGCTGGCTGACTTCCGTCGTCGCGGCGGATCGACGCTCGTCGATCTGACCCTGGACGGGGTGGGCCGCGACCCGGAGCGGCTGCGCCGGCTCGCCACCCGCACCGGCGTGCAGCTGGTGATGGGCTGCGGTTGGTACCGCGGCGCCCACTACCCCGCGGAAGCGCGCATCGACCGCCGCACGGTCGACGACCTTGCGGCCGAGCTGGTCGCCGAGTTCCGGGACGGGGTCCGTGGAACCGGCGTCCACCCCGGCATCATCGGCGAGATCGGCGTCGACAAAGTGTGGGTAAGCGCCCTCGAGGAGCGGGTCCACCGAGCGGCGGCCCGGGCGGCGATCGCCACCGGCATGGCGATCAGCACCCACGGCATCCAGTCGCCTGTCGGCCTCGACCAGCTGCGCATCTTCGAGGAGGAGGGCGTCGACCCGAGGCGGGTCGTGATCGGTCATGCCGATTCGTACCCGGTGCTCGACCACTACCTGGCCATCCTGGATCGCGGCGCCAACCTGGAGTTCGACTTCATCGGACAGCGATTTGGCACCGAAGAGGCCGCGGAGCCGCACCTGATCGAGCTGATCGTCGAGCTGCTGGAGCGCGACTTCGGCTCGCAGCTGCTGCTGAGCCAGGACGTGGCACACAACAGCCAGCTGCGCGCCAACGGGGGCTTCGGCTACGCCTACTTGCAGCAGCACTTCCTGCCCAGCCTGCGCACCGCGGCGGTTGGGGAGGGGGAGATCGCGCAGATGACGATCGACAACCCGCGCCGCATCCTCACCATCGGATAGAGGCGCATGTCAGAGTCGCGCGACCCCGCCGCTGACCTGCGGCGCATCGCCTTCCTGTTGGAGGTCGCCAACGAGCCCACGTTTCGGGTGCGGGCCTTTCGGAATGCCGCGGCCAGGGTGGCTGCCATGCCGGGTGCCGAGCTGGCCGAGCGCGCGCGCCGAGGGACGCTCCGTGACCTGGCCGGCATCGGCGAGGTGCTGGCGCGGACCATCGCCGAGTCGCTGCGCGGCGAGGAGCCCGTCTACCTGCGGCGCCTGGAGGCGACCGGCGGACAGCCCATCGCCGACCTGGGCGCTGCGCTGCGCTCCGCCCTGCGCGGGGACTGTCACGTTCATTCCGACTGGTCGGACGGAGGCTCGCCGATCCGCGAGATGGCGGAGTCGGCCCGCGAGCTGGGCCACGACTACATGGTGCTAACCGACCACTCGCCGCGTCTGACCGTCGCCAACGGGCTCTCAGCCGCCCGCCTTGAGCAGCAGCTCGAGGAGGTGGCGCGGCTCAACACGGCGCTGGCGCCGTTCCGGATCCTGACCGGCATCGAGGTCGACATCCTGAGCGATGGCTCGCTCGACCAGGATCCCGCCCTGCTGGCGCGCCTCGACCTGGTGGTCGGAAGCGTGCACTCCGAGCTGCGCATGGACGAGAAGCCGATGACCAAGCGGCTGGTCATGGCACTGGCCAGCCCGCATCTCGACGTGCTGGGACACATGACCGGGCGCATGGTCACCGGCAAGCGGCGTCGACCACCCTCCGCCTTTGACGCCGAGATCGTGTTCGCCGCGGCCCTCCGCTTCGACAAGGCGATCGAGGTCAACTCCCGACCCGAGCGGCTCGACCCGCCGAAGCGGATCCTGCGCCTGGCCGTGGAGGCGGGCTGCCGGGTCGCGATCGACTCGGACGCCCATGCGCCCGGGCAGCTGGCGTGGCTCCCCTTCGGGTGCGACCGGGCCGCGGCCTGCGGCGTAGCGGAGTCGGCGGTGGTCAACGCGATGGACGCCGACGGATTGCTGGCGTGGACGGCCACGCACGAGGAGGCGGCGTGAGATCGGCTTAGACTTGGCGCCCGCCCCTGAAGAGGAGATCCGGCATGTCAGTCGCGAAGGTCACCGAGCTGAGCTGCACGTCGAGTGAGTCGTTCGAGGATGCCATCCGCCAGGGAATGGCTCGCGCCAGCAAGACGTTGCGGGGCGTGCGCGGTGCCTGGGTAAAGGAGCTGCGCGTGAACACCGGCAGCGACGGCGGGATGGAGTTCCAGGCCAACATCCTGGTCACCTTTATCCTCGAGGGATGAGGCGGCTGGAGCCCTACTCGACGGCGAGCCCGATGCGGTGCTCGCGACGCACGAACCGCCCGCGGTAGGTCGGGTTCGAGACTCGCGCGTTGACTGTCGCCGCGTCGAGCGGCTTGGCGCTGCGCGGGGCCCGGTAGCGCCCTCGCGCAGCGATCGCTGAGGCAAGCTCGGCCGCGGTCTGCGGTCCGAGCTCCCTGATCACCGCTGTGATCTCGTCATGGAGCGCGACCCTGGGGCCGGCCTTCTTGGCGGAAACAGCCTTCCTCGGCCGCCCAGGTCCGCGCTTTGCGGGCGGTGCAGGCGCCTCGGTTTCGGGCTCCGCGGTGGGCGCGCCCGCCATCTGATCGAGGCGCCGTGCGAGCTCGTCCACGCGAGCGGTCAGCGATGCCAGAGCGTCTGCGTTGACCGGCAAGGGGGCAGGTGAGCCAGCGCGGGCGGCATCCAGGCGCTCCTCGACCCAGCTGGTCACCAGCTCGCCGGGGCGGATCCCTGCCTCGGCCGCGAGCAGCTTCAGGGCGCCGAGGCGCCGCGGGTCGAGGCGGATCGACATGCCCCCGTCGTCCATCGATCGCGGCGAAAAGCCGGCCGGACGAGGCGGCCGCGCGCCGAGGCTGCGGTCTCGCGGCGGTCCGCTGAAGTCGCCGCCTTCTCGCGGTGGACGGTCCCCATACGCCGGGCGATCCCGCTGCGGACGGTCCCCATACGCCGGGCGATCCCGCTGCGGGCGGTCGCCGAAGCTGGGTCGGTCACCGGGTGGTCGTCCGGGGCCGCCGGGTCGGCCGCCGCCGGGGCGTCGGTCAGGTCGTCGATCGTATGGCATCGGGGCCACCATAGCCCCTGAACCGCCGGGGCGCCAGCAGCCGGCTCAGAAGCTCCCGCCTCCGCCTCGGCCGCCGGAGCTGCCACCACCGCCGAATCCTCCCCCCGAGGACGATGAACCCGGCGAAGAGCCGATGCTGCCGACCGCGCTGAACATGCCACCGATGTCCGGCATGCCGGAGCCCGAGAAGATGCTTCCGCCCGCCATCCCGGCACTCATGGATGAGGAGGGAGAGCCTCCCCCCAGCCAGAGCGGGTAGTAAACGCCGGTGGCCGTCGACGGATTCTTTTCATGGTCCTCGAGCGTGCGCTGCAGGACCTTCGCGACCTCGTCATGCAGCCCGAGGGCGAAGCCCCAGACCACCGCCTTGTCGGGAGTGTCGGCCAGCAGCTTGACGGTCGGATCGGCAACCACCTGCTCCATGCTGCGCGCCTGCTCCATCGTCTTCTGGAGCGTGCGGCGGAAGGCCTTCAGCATCGCGTCGACATACGCGCCATTCGGGGTCCGCTGCGACATGAACTGACCGATCACCCACGTCAGCGCGCCGCCGGCCCCCGTCGCGGCCCCGAGCAGCGTCAGCCCGGACATGGGGATCAGGAAGCCGCCAAGCACGAAGAGCCCGCCGAGCAGCATCTCTCCGACCCCGATGAAGCTCCAGCGGGTGATCAGGGTCGACGGGCGGCGGGTGAACCAGCCGAGCCGGACCACCTCATCCTCGAGATCATCGCGCACGGCCTTGAGCAGGTCGTTGAGCTCCCAGAGTTTTTCGCGGGAGATGATTCCGCTGGCGAGCGCCTGCTGACGCAGGAGGTCCCACGCATCTCGCTCGGCGCTTCCCAGCCGACCTCCGGTCGGCGCCTCGTCGCGGATCTCGATGGCCGGGTCGAGGAGCGGGTTCGGCTCGTCATCGGACTTCACCTTGTCGGCGCGGTCGAGGTTCTGGAACGCGATGCGGCCGGTGCTGGCCAGCTCCATCAAGAGCGTGTTGATCGAATGCTGGCTTGCCTTGCCCCCTCGTGCCACCGTGGCCAGCGGGGGCGTCATGTCGGCCGGCGGCCCAGCCATCAGGATCGATGGCGAGTCGAGAACCTCGGGATCATTCCCCTCGCGACGCCAGGCTCGGTACACGAGCCCGACGATGAGCAGGAAGCTGAGCGGGGCGCCGATGACGCCGACCACCGCATTGGCCTGGCGCAGGAAGTTCAGCCGGGCCGTCGCCGCGGGCGTGATCGCCACATCGATCAGGCTGACCGCCTCGATGAGCCCTCCGCCGATCTGTCCCTGTCCGGCGGCCGGCAGGATCACCTCGTCGAAGACCGACTGGAGGTCGCCCTGCGAAAGGTAGCCGCGCAGGAATCCCGCGCCGGCGTAGTAGTGGGCCTCCCCGTGGAGCAGGCTCGGTTCGAAGCTGATCAGGAAGACGAGTCCGTCGTCAAAGCCGGCGCGGCCGACCCCCCATTGATCCATGAGCGCCCGGGCCGCCGCCAGGTTGGAGTCTGGCGTGGCGGACTCGTCGACCTGGACGTAGATTGCCAGCTCGGCCCCGCTGCGCGCCTCGATCGCGTCGATCTGGGATTCCAGCGCCTGCTCGATCCCCGGGTCGAGCGCCCCGGCCGGGTCGTAGACCGCCTGTCCCTCGCCGGGGTCCGGAAAGCTTCGCTCGCCCGATGGAGCAGCGAAGAAGCCGAAGACCGCGGCGGCGGCGATGATCGCCCAGAAGAGACCAAATACGATAGTGCTGGCGACGCGGAAGACACGAACCACACCCACGCCAGCAGGATAGACGCCCGGCGGGACTAGGAGCAGCTCACCTCCACGCTGACCGGAGCCCGTGGCAGGCCGGGGATCCGTTCGGTGAACGTGACGGTCCCTCCGCCCTGCACCTGCGGCGAGACGGTGGAGCGAATGCGCAGCACCAGGTTGGACCCATCGCGCGCCGTGACCTGGCATTTCGCCCGACCCGCACGCGTCCCCTGGTTGGTCACCTGCACCTCCACCACCACGGCGTCGGGTGGGTCGCTGCTCCAACTGAGCGCTTCGCCACGGAACGGACCGATGCCTCGCAGCGACAGGCTGGCGGCGATTGCCATGATCACCACCCCGGCCACGATGGCGACCACGATGGTGCCGTGGTACTGGGTTGCCGACGGCGTGGCCATGCCGGCCCGGTTGCAGACATCGCAGATCGTCTCATCGGGACCGATCTGGCGTCCGCACTTGTAGCAGCTGCGCGGCGGTCGGGGGTCGGCGGGCGTCACAGCGCGGGTGTGAGTCGCTCGCCGGCGCGGATCGGGACGGTCAGCCAGTTCTCGGGCGGGGCCAGCGGACAGCTCCAGATCGGGTCGTAGGCGCAGGATGGGTGATAGGCGTAGTTGAAGTCGACCACCATCTCATCGCCATCCGAGCCGAGGTCGGCTCCCTTCCCCGAGTCCCACAGGTAGCGGCCGCCGCCGTATGACTCGGTGCCGCTGGTGGCGTCGCGAAACGGGATGAAGATGCCGCCGGCGTACTCGTTCAGCCAGTAGACCGCAAGGCGCGCCGATGTGCCGTCGACCACGAAGCTGACCCAGCCGATCCTGGCGTAGGGCATCGCCGGGCCGGCTGCCGAGCGAGGCAGGTCGAGCGACGGCGCATCTGGATCGGGCTCGAGTGCCGCACGGAAGGCGAGCAATGGTGCGTACCGCCAATAGGCGAGGCCGCGGAAGTCAGGCCGCGCCGCGACGGCAACTGGCGAGGATGGGTGGGAGGCAAAGAGCCGGTCCTTCGCTGCGCGGAACCCGAGCAGGCGTGCCGGCTCCCCGCGCACGTCATTGCGCAGGGCGCCGTAGGTTGCTGCCACGCGGCGGCGCCAGTCGGCGAGGTCGAGGTGCTCGGACATGGGTGCCCGGAAGTGTACGGGCGGCGCCGCCCGGAGGCTGCGCCGCCCGCATCGGTCTCTGGGGAGATTTGAGCTACGTCACGATGCCCTGGTCCGCCAGCCACTGACGAGCCACGTCCTCGATCGACTCCTGGTTGACGCTGACCTGCACGTTGAGCCTGGTCAGTTCGGCGGTGGTCAGCTTGGCCGAGACCGCGTTGAGGGTGGTCTCGAAGTCATCGGGCGCCGCGTCCAGCAGGTCGTTCCGCACGACGGGCGCCACGTTCTGGGCGGGGATCAGCTTCTTGTCGTCCTGGAGCAGGACGAAGTTGTAGCGCTCGATGTCGGCCTGGGTGGTGCACAGTTCCGCCACACCGATGCCGCCCTCGTTCAGCGCGGTGGCCATCTCGCCCGAGCAGGCTCCAAGGTTCTCGACCTGCAGCGTGGCGATGTCGATGCCATACACGCTCTTCAGGCCAGGGCCGCAGGACGGGTTGTCGCTGCACTCGAGTGGCAGGCCCCATTTCAGCTGACCGGCCACCTCGGCCAGGTCGCTCATGGTGACAAGGCTGAGCTCGTCGGCGGTCTCCTGCCTGACGACGAAGCCGTCGCCATCTTGCGCCGGCGCGGCATCGAGCACGGTCAGGTCCTTCGGATCGAGGACGGCAGCCAGGTTCGTCATCGTCTCGTCGGTGTCACCGGTCGCCTCGCCGCCTAGGAAGCGGACGAGCGATCCGATGTACTCCGGCACGAGGTTGATCTCGTTGCTGTCGAGCGAGGGCATGGCCAGCGCGCGACTGGCGAAGTCCTTGCGTGCGACCGTGTAGCCGTGCGCCTCGAGCGCCTGTGCGTAGATCTCGGCCAGGAGCTGCGATTCGTCGAATCCCTCGGATCCCACGGTCACGGCAGGCTTGGCCGCTTCGCTGGCGCTCGGTGATGTGCTGCTCCCACCCGTCGTGCAGGCGCTGGCCAGCAGCGCGAGCAGCGACGCCCCGAGGGCAGCCGTGCGGTATCTCCGCATTGGGTCCTCCTTGTGTCCCGGCCCTGCGCGCCGCGGCGCGGCGGCTGGCCGAGCGGCGAGTCTAGCAGCGGCCACCGACCAGGTCGGAAACGGGTTCAGCCGCCGGCTTCGGCGCCGGTCGACGCTGTCTGCAGTGTGCCCAGACCGGGCGGGATGACGCTGCGCTGCAGTACCCCAAAGAGCAGCTCGGTCAGGAGCGACAGCGCGGCGATCATCAGCGCCCCGGCGAAGATCTGCGGCATATCCTGCGTGGCGATCCCCTTGAGGACGAAGTACCCGAGACAGTCGGCCGAGATGACGGCGCCTAGCGACGCGGTGGCGACCACTTGCACCGCAGCCGTGCGGATGCCTGTCAGCAGCAACCCGGCCCCCACCGGCAGCTCAATCCGGGTGAGCAGCTCCAGCTCGCCCATCCCCATCCCGCGGCCCGCTTCGACCAGGTCGCGATCGACCTCGCGCAGCGCCGCGTACGCGTTGGTGACGATCGGCGGAATGGCCAGCGCGATCAGGGCGATCAGGGTCGGCACGAAGCCGAATCCGAGATTGAGCCGCAGGCTGATCGGGAAGACGACGCCCAGGATCGCAATCGATGGGATGGCCCGGCCGATATTGGCCAGCGCGATCGCGAAAAAAGCCCCGCTTCCCGTGTGCCCGATTGCGATACCGATCGGCAAAGCGATGACGACGGCAGCCAGCAGCGCAAAGACAGACAGCGCCAGGTGGCCGAGGAGGTGGACCGGGATCGAGTTCTGCCCGTTCCATTGCTCGGGAGCGGCGAACCAGGCGACGACCTGCCCCACGAAATCCATCGGTCAGGCGCTCCGCGTCCGCGTCCAGGGGGTCAGCAGCCGCTGCAGCGCGACGAAGCCCAGGTCGGCCAGCACGGCCAACACGACCGATCCAAAGGCGCCCACCAGGATCGCGGTGGGGAAGCTGGCGCGGATCCCGCGCTGCACGATCAGGGAGCCGAGGTTGCTCTGCCCGATCAGGGCGGTCACCGCCACCAGGCCAACGGTCGTGACCGTGGCGATGCGCAGCCCGGCCACGATCGTCGGCAGCGCGAGCGGCAGCTGGACACGCCACAGCAGCTGCCACGGACCGTAGCCCATGCCCTGCGCTGCCTCGAGCACGTCCCGCGGCACGGCGTCGAAGCCCGCCACGATGTTGCGAACCAGGATCAGGAGCGTGTAGCTGACGAGCGCGATCTCGGCCGTCAGCAGCGACACCCCGGTGAACGGGATGAGGAGGGCGAAGAGGCCCAGGCTGGGGATGGAGTACAGCAGCCCCGACGCGCCGATAATCGGCGGATACAGGCGACGCCAGCGAACGACGAGCAGCGAGAGCGCGAAGGAGAGGACAAAGCCGACTCCCACCGCAATGACGGTCATGACGATGTGCTCCCAGGTCCGCTCGCCGATGTCGTCCAGGTTGGCGACGACCCAGTCCCATCGGATGAAGGGCTCGTCCGAGCTCACATGGCGCCTCCTTTGCGCAGGACCTCGGAGATCGCGTCCACGCTGACGAGGCCCAGGACTCGATCACCTTCGTCGACTACCACCCCCAGCTGGACCGAAGAGCCGAGCATCGTCGACAGCGCGTCGCGCAGCGTCGTCTCCGGCTGCAGGGTTGGCGAGCCCGGCGTGGCGTCCTCGGCGGCAGTGACGCCGTCGATGGCCAGGTCGCGCTTCCCGAGCCAGCCGATGGGGCGATCGTCGGCATCCAGCAGCAGCGCGTAATGCGCCCCGGCGGACGCCAGCCGCCTGCGGATATCGGCGCGCTGCTCCCCGGCCCGAGCGGTGATCGGCTCCTGCAACGGGAGGTCGCGGACCCGCGCCAGCGAGAGCCGCTTCAGGCCGCGATCGGCTCCAACGAAATGCTCGACGAAGTCGCTGGCCGGTGCCGCCAGGATGGCGTTGGGAGTGTCGTACTGGGCCAGAATCCCGCCTCGCTGCAGGATGGCGATGCGGTCGGCCATCTTGATCGCCTCGTCCACGTCGTGGGTGACAAAGACGATCGTCTTGCGGACCTGCGCCTGCAGCCGCAGGAACTCGTTCTGGAGCCGGTCGCGCAGGATCGGGTCGACGGCACCGAATGGCTCGTCCATGAGCATCAGCGGGGGATCAGCCGCCAGCGCACGGGCCACGCCCACCCGCTGGCGTTCGCCCCCGGAGAGCGCGGCAGGATAGCGGTCACGGTAGGTCGCCGGCTCCAGCCGGACGAGGTCGAGCAGCTCCTCGACCCGGTCGCGGATGCGCCCCTCCGACCAGCGCAGCAGGCGCGGCACGACCGCCACGTTCTCCGCCACCGTGAAGTGCGGGAAGAGCCCTACCTGCTGGATGACGTAGCCGATCCGCCGCCGCAGCTCGACCGGCGGCAGCGCCATGACGTCCTCGCCGTCGATCGTAATCCCGCCGCTGGTGGGCTCGATCAGACGGTTGATCATCTTCATGGTCGTCGTCTTGCCGCAGCCCGACGGTCCCACGAGGACCACGATCTCCCCGGCGGGGATTGTCAGCGACAGATCCGACACGGCCGGCGGAGTGCCCGCCGGCCCGTAGCGCTTGGAGACGTGATCGAGGGTTACGACCGCCGCGCTGCTGGTCACCGGCGGAATGATAGGGAGCCGGGCGCACGGATCGAGGCGACCCCGCCGCTGACGTGCCAGATCCGCACTCCGGACCGATCGTAGACGAGCTCCCAGTCCGGGCTCTGGTCGAAGATGGTCGGCTGGCAGGCACGTGGCGGACCGGTATCGAGCAGATAGGTGGCGCCGAGCGAGCGCGTCAGGTCCGCGGCCTGCACCGGGTCTCCCGAGCAATAGATCGCCTCGACCACCGCGGAGCGCTCGTCGGGCGAGTAGCCGAGGTTGGCGATGTACGGCGTGAAGGTCAGCACCCGCAGGCGGCCAGCCGGATCGGTCGGCGAGTTGAGCCAGCCGTTCGTCACGAAGACGGAACGCTCCGGGGTGTTGGCGGCGATCCACTCCGCGGCCTCGACCTCGCTCCAGCCGAGCACCACCTCGCGATTGAGGGCGGTCCAGGCCGAGACGAGGAGGGGCGAGGGGATGCTCACCAGCAGGACGGCGGCGATGGCCGGCGCGGGCCAGCGCCGGATCAGCCAGGCGGCCAGCACGGCCACCGCGATCCACATCGCCTGGAAGTACTTGTTCATGTCGAATCCGATTGCGCTCACCTGCACGACGTTGGGCACCACGAAGAGAGCAACCAGCCAGATCGCCAGGAACCCGCGGTGTGGGACGCGCGGAAGGAGCAGGGCGAGCAGCGCGAGGACGAAGGGCAGCCCCAGGTTCGTGAAGTAGAAGAAGAGGACTGCCCATGACCCGTCACCCATCGGCGCCGACTCCCAACCGACGACCCACTGGAGGGTGCCGCTGCCGCGAGCCTGGGCCACGGCCGCGATCGCGAACGGCACGGCCAGCAGATAGGGCGCCAGCAGCAACGCGGCGTTGCGCGGCGCGTGCCGGTCGAACAGCCGACCACCAACGACGGCCCACCCCAGCGCCAGGGCCAGGAAGACCGGGAAGAAGAAGAAATGAAACGGCGCAAGCAGCGCGCCCAGCAGGCCGGCAAGGAAGATGAGCGCCGGTCGGTCGCGCCAGCCCGCTGCGCGCGCGCGGGCGGAGGGCAGGCCAGCCACCAGCAGGAGAACGGCGCCGACGAGCATCGGCAGCCCCGCGGTCGTGGCGCGGTGCACGAGGAGTCCCGTCCCCATCACGGATGGGATGCGGAAGTAAGGCCAGTCCGTCAGCCACGAGTTGTCGTACGAGTTGCGCGTCACCAGGCTGGGCAGGTCGCCAAATCCGTTGGCGAGGTCCCCCATCAGCCGCACCCAGCCGAAGCCGCCCGCGAAGACGACGAGGACCACCGCCAGCACGGCGGCTCGTCGCGCGCCGCGGCCGCGCAGCAGGGTCCGTACCAGGCCGTGGACGACGAGCGCGAGCGCGCCCGCCAGGATCGCCGAGGAGACCACGAAGCTCGGAACGGAAAAGAGGCCCGCCGCGCGGGCAGCGATGGCGGCATGGAAATCCGCGAACCAGTGGTAGATGAGCGGCTCGCCCGCGAAGTACGGCACCTGCGGCGGGAAGTTGCCGGCGTTGAGCGACTGGGCGATCGAGAGGTGAACCCCCAGGTCGCTCCAGTTGGAACCTCCGGCAGAGATCCCGTTGGGGGTCGCCTGCCACAGCCCGGACTGCAGGACCGCTCCCACGAAGCCCGCGCAGCCCGCGGCCAGGGCGAAGGCGAGCCAGTCGCGACGGACGGCGTGCCAGACCGCGGAGGCCTGGTCGAGAACGGAGCGTGCGCCGCCGCGCAGGACGCCGATCGGGATGGGGAGCGCCAGCAGTGCCACCACCGCAAAGATCGTCTCGCGCCGGTAGCCACCGGTCGCGAGTGCAACCCAATAGACGAGGTGTGCGCTGAGCGCCACCGACAGCACGATCGCGAGCCCGAGCCGCCCGGTGGCAGCGATCCGCGGTCGCACCCAGCCGACGATCGCCCAGCCGGGAAGGACGAAGAGGAGCGGCCAGACCACCAGCACGGCCACCGCAGGCTCCACCCACGCCGCGAGCAGCGCACCGCCAACCACCACGGCGGCCACGATCGCCTCGACGACCCTCAGCCCGATGACTCCTCGTGGGTCAGGTGGCACGCGCGGTCCGTGACAGCTTTGGGAGCGGCTGACGAGGATCAAGCAGTGCAACGATCCGATCGACCTGGACCTTGGTGAGATTGCCCCCTGCCGTGATCGTCGCCGCGAGCGCATCCGCGTCGCGGATGACCTGGATGCCGGGCCGCTGGCCGGCGTCCCATTCGATCTCCACGCCCCGCGGCGGCACCAGGCAGGCAGTCACCGCCGACGGCAGCGTCGCCCTCTCGAGGTACATCTCCAGGCGACGTCCGGCGAGCCGGGCGGCGGTGATGCGGTCGGCGTCCCACGGGACCCACGAATCGGTCGCACCGCTCAGCCGATACCAGTGGCCGTTCCGCTTGCGGTACCGGCCCAGCTCGGCGCGCAGCGTCAGCGCGCACGTCCCGCCTGGCCCCACCACGACCGCCTCGATCGGCTCCTTGCCGCCGGCGAGGACCATCCGCAGATAGTGGTAGCGGTCGTCGAGACGCCTTCCCAGCGGCCCGCTCAGCCGATCACCGGCGGTCCGGGGCAGGGCAAGGCGCAGCGATGGAGAAGACGGTCGGTGAATCACCATGGCGACGGGCGGCGGTCCGTGCGGATTCGGCGGGCGCGGTTTGAGTCTACCGCCGCCAATGCCCCTCGCCTAGCCCGCGCGGGTGCCCTGCTAGCATGCCGGTCATGGACGAGCGCTCACCCGGCAGCCAGATCCCGGAGGCGGTCAGGACCCTCCTCGTGGAGCTGGGCGAAGATCCCGATCGCGCGGGTCTGTCCGGCACCCCGGACCGCGTCCGGCGCATGTATGCCGAGCTGACCGAGGGCTATCACACCGATCCGGGGGCCCTCCTCAGCAGCGCCACCTTCGAGGTCGACTACGACGAGATGGTGGTGGTCCGCGACATCGAGTTCTTCTCGCTGTGCGAGCACCATATGCTGCCCTTCTTCGGCAAGGCGCACGTCGGCTACCTGCCGCGCGGCCGGATCATCGGCCTGTCGAAGATTCCGCGCGTCGTGGACATGTATGCGCACCGGCTGCAGGTGCAGGAACGCCTGACCCAGCAGGTGGCGGGCTTCCTGATGGAGCGCCTCGATCCCAAGGGGGTCGGCTGCGTGGTCGAGGCGACGCACCTGTGCACGGTCATGCGCGGCGTCCGAAAGCAGGAAGCGACCATGGTCACCAGCTCCATGCTCGGCACCTTCCGGGCCGATGCCCGCACGCGGTCCGAGTTCCTGACCTTCATCGGTCGCTCGTCAGACCGCTAGGCCGATGCCCTACGCACCGCTCCTGTCCGACGCGGGGATCGCCGCAGCGCTCGAGGCCATCCCGGACTGGCGCCGCCAGGGAGATTGGCTGATTCGGACAGTCGAGTGCCCGACCTTCCGCGCGGCGATCGCCCTCGTCAACCGCGTGGCCGATGCCGCGGAAGAGGCCGATCATCATCCGGACATCGAGATCAACTGGCGGCGCGTGACGTTCAAGCTGACCACGAAGGCATCGCATGGGCTGACCGCCAAGGATGCCGCGATGGCGGCGACGATCGACCGGCTGGCCGCGCAGGGGGACGAATGAAGATGGGGCTGATGCTGCCGCTCGGCGAGCAGGAGAAGCTCGGCCGGCCGCTGGCATGGGAGGAGCTGCGCGGGATGACGCTTGCCGCCGAGGAGGCGGGGCTCGACTCGATCTGGGGTGCCGATCACCTCATCTTCCGCTCGGATGGCGAGTCACATGGCATTCACGAGTGCTGGACGATCCTGACAGCCGTGGCCGCCATCACGCGGCGGGTCCAGATCGGCCCGATGGTGCTGGCGCTCCCATTCCGCAATCCCGCGCTGGTAGCCAAGATGACGACCGCGCTGGACGAGGTCTCCGCCGGGCGTCTCATCCTTGGGCTCGGCGGCGGCTGGCACGAGCCGGAGTTCGACGCGTTCGACTACCCGTTCGACCATCGGGTGGGCCGTTTCGAGGAGGGGCTCAACATCGCGCTGCCCCTCCTGCGGATTGGCAAGGTGACGTTCGAGGGCAGGTGGCACCGTGCCGATGCGGAGCTGCTGCCGTCCGGCCCGCGTCCCAATGGACCGCGGATCCTCATCGCCGGAGAGGGCCCACGGATGCTGGGTCTCGTGGCCCGAAACGCCGACGCGTGGAACGCTGCCTGGTACGGTCGACGTGAGGCGGCCGCGGAGCTCGAGGACCTCATAAAGCGACTCCACGAGGCAGGCGTCGCCGAGGGTCGTGATCCGGCCGAGATCACGCTCACCGCTGGCCTCTTCGTCTCGTTCCCCGCGCTGCAGCAGCCTGCCGACGAGGGCCCACCCGAGATTGCGATCTCCGGTGGCACGGAGGAGGTCGGCCGAGCCCTCGCTGCCTACCGCGAGCTCGGGATCGAGCATGCGATCGTGCACCTGTGGCCGCGCAACGCCGCAGCGGTCACCGAGCTCGGGCGCGCAGCCGAGGTGGCGAGGGCGGACGCTAGAATCGGCGCGCATGGATGACGCCCGCAGCATCCCGATCCGCGTCCTGATCGCCAAGCCGGGGCTCGACGGCCACGACCGCGGCGCCAAGGTGCTCGCGCGCGGCCTGCGCGACGAGGGCTTCGAGGTCATCTATACCGGCCTGCGCCAGACGCCGGAGATGATCGTGGACGCCGCCGAGCAGGAGGACGTGGACGTGATCGGCATGTCGATCCTGTCGGGGGCGCACATGGCCCTGCTGCCGCGCGTCGTCGAGCTGAGCCGCGAACGTGGCATGGACGACGTGCTGATCGCCGCCGGCGGAATCATTCCCGATGCCGACGTCACCAAGCTGAAGGCGGCGGGGATCGGTGAGATCTTCGGCCCGGGGACCAGCATCGGCCAGATCGCGGGCTACTTCCGCGAGCACGCGCGCCGGCGCGCCTGAGGGTCGTGGCCGACCTCGCGGGGCTGCTGCGCGGCGCCGTGGCGGGTGAGCGACTTGCGCTGGCTCGTCTGCTGACCGCGATCGAGAACGACGCTCCCGGCCTGCGCGACCTGCTGCCCGAGCTCTTCGCCGCCGGGCGCGGAGGACACCTGGTGGGCATCACCGGACCACCGGGGAGCGGCAAGTCGACCCTCGTCAATGCGCTCACCGAGGAATGGCGGGGCCGCGGCAGGCGGGTGGGAATCGTGGCCGTGGACCCATCGTCGCCCTACACCGGCGGCGCGATCATGGGGGACCGGATCCGGATGATGGGTCATGCGGCGGACCGCGACGTCTTCATGCGCTCGATGGCCAGCCGCGGCGAGCTGGGTGGCATCGCGGCCGCAACCTGGATGGCCGCCGCGGCCCTCGACGCGGCCGGGTACGACCCGATCCTGATCGAGACGGTCGGCGCCGGCCAGAGCGAGGTCGAGATCGCGCGCCTGGCGGAGACCACGGTCGTGGTCGAGGTCCCGGAGATGGGGGATGAGGTGCAGGCCATCAAGGCCGGCCTGCTCGAGGTCGCCGACCTGCTGGTCGTCAACAAGGGCGACCGTCCGGGAGCCGATCTCGCCGCACGCCACCTGCGCGCGATGCTGTCCACCGCGGGGGGTCGTGTCGGCCGCAAGCCGCCGATCATGCTCACGACCGCAACCAAAGCGGAGGGAGTTGCCGTCCTGGCGGACGCCATCGAGGCGCACCGCTCCACGGCGCGTTCACCGGAGCAGGCCACCGCCCGCGCGCGGAACCAGGTGCGCCGTGCGCTCGCCGACCTGGCGATGGGCCGTGGTTCGCATCACGCCGATTGGGAGGCGACCGTGCAGTCGGTGGCAACGCGCGAGCTCGACCCGATCACAGCCGCCGAAAGGCTGCTCGCCGAGGACGCGGAGTCCTAGCCGAGGGGCAGGCGTCATGGTTCGGGGGGATTATCGGTGCTGGTACGCTACTCAGCCATGAGCCTCAACCGGGTCTTCGTCATCGGCGCCGGCCTGATGGGACACGGCATCGGGCAGGTGAGCGCGGCGGCGGGCAAGCAGGTGACCCTCGCCGATCGGACGGCTGAACTGGCCGAGAAGGGGAAGTCCCGGATCGCGGGCAACCTCGCCGGCCAGGTCGAGAAGGGCAAGCTCACGCAGGAAGATGCCGACGCTGTGCTGTCCCGGATCGCGACCGGCGCGGGTGCGGAGGGCGCAGCCGGCCACGACATCGTGATCGAGGCCGTCTTCGAGGACGAATCGGTCAAGCGTGAGACGTGGCAGGCCCTCAGCTCAGCAGCCGATGCGGACGCCATCTTCGCCAGCAACACGAGCAGCATCAGCATCACCTCCCTCGCCACCGCGACCGACCGGCCCGGCCGCTTCATCGGCCTGCACTTCTTCTCACCGGTGCCGGTGATGGGCCTGATCGAGATCATCCGCGGGCTCGAGACCGATGATGCCACCCGGGCCGCGGCCCGCGCCTTCGCCGAGGAGCTCGGCAAGACGGTGATCGAGTCGAAGGACTATCCGGGCTTCATCGTCAACCGGATGCTCGGCCCCTTCATCAACGAGGCGGTCTTCGCCCTCATGGACGGCACTGGCAGCGCCGATCACATCGACGCCGGGGCGAAGCTCGGCCTCAACCACCCGATGGGCCCCCTGGAGCTGAGCGACTTTATCGGCAACGACGTGATGCTCAGCGTCCTGGACGTGCTGTATCGCGGCTTCGGCGACCCCAAGTTCCGCGCCGCCCCGCTCCTGCGCCAGATGGTTGCCGCGGGCCACCTGGGGCGGAAGACGGGTCGAGGCTTCTATCAGTACGACGAGCGGGGGACGAAGATCGGCTGATGACAAGCACCGCGACGCCCGTTCCGGATCCGTTCGCCCTCAGTGAGGAGGAGCGCTCGGTTCGAGACACTGCCCGCGAGTTCGCCCAGCGCGAGCTGGCGACGACGGTTGCCAAGCGCGACGAGGAGGAGTGGTACGACCGCGGGCTCTTCACGCGGATGGGTGAGCTGGGCCTGACGGCGATCCCGTACCCGGAGGAGCTCGGCGGCGCCGGCCTCTCCTACTTTGCGTGGGCCCTGGCCTGCGAGGAGATCGCCGCGGCCGACATGGGCATGGCGATCAGCCTCTCGGTCCACGTTCTGTCGCAGCTCTGCATCTACTCCTACGGGACCGATGAGCAGAAGGCGCGCTTCCTTCCCCCCATGACGTCGGGCGCTCATCTCGGCGCCTTCGCCCTGACAGAACCGGGCGCGGGCTCGGATGCGGCAGCGCTGTCGCTCTCCGCGCGGCGCACCGACGACGGCTACACGCTCACCGGCACCAAGGTATGGATCACGAATGGGGGAGAGGCGGATGTCTACGTGGTCTTCGGCACGGTGGACCACTCGCGTGGTCGCGATGGGGTGACGGCGTTCGTGGTGGGCAGCGACACGCCCGGCTTCCGGGTCGGGAGCCACGAACGCAAGATGGGGATCCGCGATTCCCCCGCCGCCGAGCTTGTCTTCGAAGAGGCCCTGGTCCCGGAGGCCGACCGTCTGGGAGCGGAGGGGGAGGGCCTCAAGGTGGCCCTCGGCTCGCTCGCCTCGGGACGGATCAGCATCGCGGCAGCCTGCACCGGCCTCGCCCGGGCAGCGCTCGAGCACGCCACTCGCTACGCCTCGCAACGCACCCAGTTCGGCCGCCCCATCGCCGAGCAGGAGATGATCCAGGCCATCCTGGCCGACGCGGCGGTGGCGGTCGACGCGTCCCGCCTGCTGACCTGGCGTGCCGCGCGCCTGCGGGACGCCGGAGGCTCGATCAACGCGGCCAGCAGCATGGCCAAGATGTTCGCCAGCGACACCGCCATGCGCGTGACGACCGACGCCGTCCAGGTCTACGGGGGTGCCGGATACTCGCGCGACAACCCGGTGGAGCGATTCATGCGCGACGCCAAGGGAGCCCAGATCTACGAGGGCAGCAACCAGATTCAGCGGCTCATCATTGCGCAGCAGCTGATCGAGGATATGCGGAGGTCCGACCGATGACGACCACGGCAACCGATGAGATGGTGGACGCCCCCGCGCGGCGCCTGATGCAGACCGAGATCGAGCCGCTCGACATCCCGGCTGAGCTGCGCGCCGACAGCCTCGTGTCGTTGGTCCACAACTCGATGATGCGCAACCCGGAAAAGGAGGCGCTGCGCTGGAAGCTGCCCAAGACGAAGCGACAGGTCGGAGGGCCGCCGGAGGAGGAGGCGGTAGAGTGGACGAGCACCACCTATCGCCAGACGTGGGACTGGATCACGCAGGTGGCGCTTGGCCTGAAGCACCTCGGCATCCGCGACGGCGATCGGGTCTGCATCATGAGCCGCACCCGCCCTGCCTGGCTGGCGGCCGACCTGGGCTCCCTCTCGCTCGGCGCGGTGACCTGCCCGATCTACCCCTCGGTCGAGCCGAACCAGGCCGCATTCGTGATCAACAACGTCGAGGCCCGCCTGATCTTCGTGGAGAACCTGCAGCAGGCTGCCAAGATCGACCAGGTGCGGGCGCAGTGCCCGACGCTCGAGCACGTGGTCGTGATCGACGACCGCGGCCGGCTCCCCGCCGGGGCGATCAGCTTCGACGACATCTTCGACCTGGCCACGGCCGATGTGGGCGAGATCCGGGAGTGGTCGGAGACCTGGCGCGGATACGGCCGTGACAAGGTGGCGACGATCGTCCACACCTCGGGGACGACCGCCAACCCCAAGGGCGTCGTGCTCACCCACGGCAACATCCTGCACAACTTCGAGGGCGGGGTGCAGGCGGTCGACTTCAACGAGAACGACCTGTTCCTCTCCTTCCTGCCCCTCTCGCACATGACCGAGCGCGCGGCCGGTCAGATCGTGCCGCTGGGCCGCGGCTGCACGATCGCCTACGCCGAGCCCGCCATCGAGCGGCTGGCGGCCAACATGGCTGAGGTGCGTCCGACCGTGATGGTCGCCGTACCGCGCCTCTACGAGCGCCTCTACGCGCGGGTCCTGTCGACGGTGGAGGCCGGGCCGGCCCTGCGCCAGCGAATCTTCGGCTGGGCGCTGGGGCTGGGGCGCGCCAAGTACGCCAACCACCTCGCCGGCCGGCCGAACTCGGCGTGGCTGCGATTGCAGCTGAAGGTCGCGGATCGGCTCGTCTTCCACAAGATCACGGCGCGCACCGGCGGTCGCGTTCGCTACTTCGTGTCGGGCGGCGCCCCGCTGTCGCAGGAGATCGGCGAGTTCTTCTACGCCATGGGAATGCTCATCCTGGAGGGGTACGGGCTGACCGAGACCGCTCCGTTGCTGACCATCAACCGACCCGGCGACTTCAAGTTCGGAACTGTCGGTCGCCCGGTCGCTGAGACGCAGATCCGGATCGACCCGGGCACGGGCGAGATCCTGGCCAGGGGACCCCAGGTCATGAAGGGCTACCACAATCAGCCCGAGGAGACTGCCCGCGTCATCGACGCCGATGGCTGGTTCCACACCGGGGATATCGGCGAGCTCGACTCCGAAGGGCGGGTCCTGATCACCGACCGGCTCAAGAACATCATCGTGCTGGGCAACGGCAAGAACGTGGCTCCGGCGCCGATGGAGATCGCGATCCTGACCAGCCGCTACATCGCGCAGGCGCTGATCCTGGGCGACAACCAGCCGTACACCGGCGTGCTGCTGGTGCCCGACTTCGACCAGCTCGGGACGTGGGCAGCGGCCAACGGCATGGCCGAGATACCCCCCGAACAGCTGGTTGGCGAGAAGGCGGTTCAGAAGCTGATGGAGGGCGAGGTGAAGGCCAAGCTCGACGGCTTTGCCATCTACGAGCGTCCGCGTCGTGTGGCGCTGCTGCCGCGCCTGCTCTCCGAGGAGGAGGGCGAGCTCACCCCGTCGCTCAAGATCAAGACACGGGTGGTCGTCGCCAAGTGGGAGGACAAGGTGGCGCACCTCTTCGGCGAGGACGAGAAGGAGTAGTCCCGCGCCGATCCGAGCCTGCGGCGGTACCATTTCAGCATGAACGAGGTCTTCATCCTGTCCGCCGCAAGGACACCGATCGGCAAGTTCGGCGGCGGCCTCTCGACCGTACCTGCCACCCAGCTCGGAGCCGTCGCCATCCGTGCGGCGGTCGAACGGGCCGCGATCCCCCCTGAGCGCGTTGACGAGGTCTTCATGGGCCATGTCATCCAGGCCGGTGCCGGCCAGGCGCCGGCCCGCCAGGCGGCGCTCGCGGCAGGTCTCCCCAACGGAGTGGGAGCGACCACGATCAACAAGGTGTGCGGCTCCGGCCTGAAGGCGGTCATGCTCGGGGCTGCCTCGATCCGCGCCGGCGACGCCGAGGTGATCGTGGCCGGCGGCATGGAGAACATGAACCTGGGTCCCTACCTGCTGCCGGGTGCTCGAGCAGGCTACCGGCTTGGCAACGCCGAGCTGGTCGACGCGACCGTCCACGACGGCCTCTGGTGCGCCATCTGCGACGTCCACATGGGAGTCCACGCCGAGCGTGTCGCGGCAAAGCACGAGGTCACGCGCGACGCCCAGGACGAGTTCGCGGTGCGCTCGCATGAGCGCGCCCTGGCGGCCATCGCCGAGGGCCGCTTCTCCGATGAGATCGTCCCAGTGGAGGTGCACGGCAAGAAAGGCCTCACCGTCGTGGACACCGACGAGAACCCTCGCTCCGACACCTCGCTCGAGGCGCTGGCGCGGCTCAAGCCCGCCTTCCAGCCTGACGGTGGGACCGTCACGGCCGGCAACGCTCCGGGCATCACCGACGGAGCGGCGGCGTTGGTGCTGGCCTCGGAGGCGGCGGTGGCAGGTGACGGCCTGAAGCCGATCGCCCGCATCACCGGCTATGCCCAGGCCGATGTCGCGCCGGAGTGGCTCTTCGAGGCCCCGATCGACGGCGTCCGCCGGCTCCTCACCAAGCTCGACCTGCGCCTGGACGAGTTCGACCTGATCGAGATCAACGAGGCGTTTGCGGCGCAGGTGCTGGCCGACGGCAACGCGCTCGGATTCGACTGGGATCGCGTGAATGTGAATGGCGGCGCCATCGCCCTCGGCCACCCCATCGGCGCGTCCGGCGCACGGGTCCTGACGACCCTGCTCTACGAGCTGCGGCGGCGCGGCGGTCGACGCGGCCTGGCCACGTTGTGCCTGGGCGGCGGGGGAGCGGTGGCGCTCGCGGTGGAGATGATCTGAGCACCTCCGGCGCTTGACCCAACCCTATAATCGGGCCGCCGCGCTCGGGCCAGCTCCCGCGCCAAACATCGGCGGAGGCGTCGGAGCGCGACCTACTGGAGGCTCATGGCAGCACCCATGGCAAGTTCGAATCCGGTCGCCGAGGCGCCGAACATCTGGGCGGTTGCCCAGGAGCAGTTCGATGCCGCGGCCGAGCAGCTCGACCTGGATCCAGGCCTGCGTCGCGTGCTCCGCGTCCCACAGCGGGAGCTCACCGTCAATTTCCCGGTGACCATGGACGATGGCAACGTGGAGGTCTTCACCGGATTCCGCATCCAGCACAACGTCAGCCGTGGCCCCGCCAAGGGCGGCATCCGCTACCACCAGGACGTGACCCGCGACGAGGTCGCCGCCCTGGCCATGTGGATGACCTGGAAGTGCGCCGTCGTGAACATCCCGTACGGCGGCGGCAAGGGTGGCGTCATCGTCGACCCCAAGCAGCTCTCGCTGCGCGAGCTGGAGGGGCTCACCCGTCGCTTCACGACCGAGATCAGCCCGCTGATCGGGCCGGACCGCGACATCCCGGCGCCCGATGTCAACACCAACGCGCAGGTGATGGCCTGGATGATGGACACCTTCTCGATGCACCGCGGCTACACCATACCGGGCGTGGTCACCGGCAAGCCGATCGCCATTGGCGGATCTCTGGGCCGCAACGAGGCAACCGCACGCGGCGCGGTTTACACCCTGAACCAGGCGAGCCGGGCGCTGGACATCCCGCTCATCGGTGCCCGCGTGTCGATCCAGGGCTACGGCAACGCCGGCTCGATCGCGGCCGACCTGCTCACCGATGAGGGCGCCTTGGTCGTCGCGGTCAGCGACTCGAGCGGCGGCATCTACAACCCGAAGGGGCTCGATCCGGCGCGGGTCAGCGCCTGGAAGGCCGAGCACGGCACGGTCGTCGGCTTCCCCGGCGCCGATTCGGTGAGCAACACCGAGATCCTCGAGCTCGACTGCGAGATCCTGGTCCCCGCCGCGCTGGAGAACCAGATCACCGAGCACAACGCGCCCCGCATCAGCGCCCGCATCGTGGCCGAGGCCGCCAACGGCCCGACCACGCCGGAGGCCGATCGGATCCTCTATGACCGCGGCGTCTTCGTGATCCCGGACATCCTGTGCAACGCCGGCGGCGTGACGGTCAGCTACTTCGAGTGGGTGCAGGACATGCAGTCCTTCTTCTGGACCGAGTCGCGCATCAACGAGAGCCTGCACGAGATCATGGATCGGGCCTTCGAGAGCGTGCATGCCATGAGCCAGCGCCGTTCGGTTGACATGCGCACCGCCGCCTACATGGTCGCCGTGGCGCGGGTGGCGGAGGCGACGACGCTGCGAGGCCTGTACCCCTAGACTCCTGCGCATGCTCGACCACGAAGAGCGCTTCCTGTTTCGCGAGGAGATCCTGAACCTGGCCAACGCCCTGGCCGAGGCGGGCGCGCTGGACAATGTCGAGGACCTGCTCGCCGATGTCACGACCTCGCCCCGCTTTGACAGCGACGTCTTCACGCTCGAGCGCTCCCTGCAGGTGATGCTCGGCAGCCGTGCCGGCTCCACCCTGGTGGGGCTGTTGACGGTCACGCGGGAGGTCTTCGACGAGGTCGGTGAGATCGGCCTGACACCCGAGGTCCACGAGCGCCTGGTCGGCTGGCGCGCGCGGTTCGGGCTGGCGATCGACAACGCCCTCAACTTCCTGAACAACCCCGATGGCATCCAGGGGCACAACTTCGGCACCCAGCTGACCCACGCCGAGGGCGGCCTGACCCTGCAGGGCCGGCTGACACTGGTCCGCTACAACAACGAGCCGCAGTTCTTCATCGCCGATGCCGACGTCCTGCTGAGCATGGCTGCCGACGTGATGGAGCGCCTTGGCGAGCATCTCGAGCCGGAGATGGTCGAGCCGGAGCTGGTGGCCCGGCTGCGGGAAGCGGTCGAGCTGATCGAACGGCGCGGCAAGCCGCGGGGGTGACGGCCGGCCAGCGGGTCTTCGTGGCGGCCACCGGCCAGAACCGGGGCAAGACGACCGCGTCCCTGGGCCTTACCGCCGCGATCATTGGGCGCGGGTCGAAGACCGGGTTCATCAAGCCGGTCGGCCAGCGCTACCTGGTGGTGGAGGGGACCCGCGCCGACGAGGATGCGGTGCTGATGAAGGCGGTCTTCGACCTCCCCGACGCACTCGACGACATGAGCCCGGTGACCCTGCCGCGCCATTTCACCACTGACTACGTCATGGGCAGGATCGAGGACGACCTCGAGCGCGACGTCACCGAGGCGGCGACGCGGGTCGCTGCCGACAAGGACCTGCTGGTCATCGAGGGGACCGGCCACGCCGGGGTCGGCGCAGTGGTCGGCCTCTCCAATGCGCGGGTGGCGTCCCTCCTCGAAGCGCCGGTGGTCATCGTCAGCGAGGGAGGCGTGGGACGACCGATCGACGAGATCGTGCTCAACCACGCGCTCTTCGCGCGTGACGGGGTGCGGGTGGCGGGTGCGGTGGTGAACAAGGTGGATGTCGAGTCACATCCCCATCTCCCCGACGTGCTGCGGCGCGGCCTGGCCCAGCACGGGATCGACCTGCTGGGCTGCATCCCGTACAGCGACCTCCTCGCCAACCCCTCGCTGGAGCTGATCGCCACCCACCTCGACGGAGAGCTGCTCGCAGGCGAGGCGACCCCGGGCCGAACGATCGGCCATGTGGCCATCGGCGCCATGCTGGCCGATCATGCCGCCGGCTTCATCCGCGAACGCACCCTGCTGATCACCCCGGGAGATCGCGAGGACATGATCCAGATGGCCCTCGAGCTGAATGCCGGGACTGATGGAGAGGTGACCGGCATCGTGCTGACGGGGGGCTTTCTGCCGGGGGACGCCATGCTGGCGGACCTGCGGGCGGCGAGCCTCTTCACCTACCTCGTCAAGAGCGACACCTACCGGACGGCCCAGGCGGTCGACGAGATCCTGGTCAAGACCCATCCCACCGACACCGACAAGATCGAGACCATCATCCGGCTGGTCGACACATCGCTCGACATCGGCGACTTCCTGGCGCACCTCTAGCCGCCCCGGGCGCGGTCGGGGTAGCATGCCGCGCATGACCGCCACCCAGCCAGCCGTCGATCGGCTGTACTTCACCGGCGACGACGAGGCCGACCGCCTGCTGGCCAGCGAGCCTCTGGCGCTGCTGATCGGCTTTGCTCTCGATCAACAGGTCTCGGTGCAGAAGGCGTTCTCCGGCCCGGTGGAGCTGCGCCGCCGCATCGGTCACCTGGATGCCGCGCGGATCGCGGCCATGGATCCCGAGGCGCTCCAGGAAGCCTTTCGCCAGCGGCCCGCGCTGCATCGGTTCCCGGGTGCCATGGCAGGACGGGTGCAGGCGCTGTGCGCTTACCTGGTCGACAACTACGGTGGCGATGCGAGCCGCGTCTGGGCCGATGCGCGCGACGGGCGGGATCTGAAGGCGCGGCTGCTGGCGCTGCCGTCGATCGGCGACATGAAGGCGCGATCGCTGATCGCGATCCTCGGCAAGCGGTTTGGCATCCGCCTCCCCGGACTCGACGACGTGATGCCGACGCACCCGACCCTGGGCGACGTGGACTCAGCCGAGGCGCTGGCCAACTACCAGGCCAGCAAGCGAGCCTGGAAGGCGGCGCACCGGGACGCCAAGAGCTGAGGTCTGGGCTCCGGACAGGGAAGGAGGCCGGACGTGGGCACTCGCCGGCCTCCTCGTACGCCGGCGCAACCGGGCGAAACCGGTGCGCGCGGTGACAGCCAGCATCATACGGAGCCGACCCCCGACGTCACTAGTACTTTGTGGCCGCGTTTTTCGCCTCAGGCCACGTCCCACGCCAGCGGCATGTTGTCGGTGAGCCGGGTGCGGCCGATCCAGACCGCGACCAGCGCCAGCGCCGGGCCGGTCACGCGCTGCAGCTCGACCAGGCTGGCCGCATCGGCGACGCTGATGTAGTCGGGCCGCGCCATCGATTCGGCGGCGATCAGCTCGGTCATCCGCGCCCGCAGCACCTCCGCGGAACGCTCGCCGGCGTCGTAGGCGGCTCGCGCGGCACTCAGGGCGGCGAAGAGGCAGGTCGCCGCATGTCGCTCCTCGATCGAGAGCGTGGCGTTGGCGCTCGACAGCGCCAGGCCGTCCGTCTCGCGAACGGTGGGGCAAATCACCAGCTCGATGTTCATGAACAGGTCACGCATCATCCGCCGCAGGATCACGATCTGCTGGGCGTGACGTTGCCCCAGGTACACGCTGGCCGGTCCGACCAGGTTCAGCATCTTGAGCATCACCGTGGTCAGCCCATCCAGGTGGCCCGGCCGCGAGGCTCCCTCCAGCTGCCTGGTCAGCCCCTCGACGCTGACGCGGGTCACGTCGTCGGGTGGGTAGAGGCTCGCGACCTCCGGCATGAAGACGAGGCTGGCCCCCTCTCGCTCCAGCAGCGCCAGGTCCCGATGCTCGTCTCGCCGCATCGGGTTCGACTCGTCCAGGGTCGGGAACTCGCCCGGATTGACGAACGAGCTGACGACGACGCAGCCGTTCTCGGCACTGGCGCGCCGCACGAGCGAGAGCTGCCCGTCGTGCAGCACCCCCATGGTCGGGACGTAGCCGACCGACTCCCCGGCCAGGCGCCGCTCCAGGATCGCGGCACGCAGCTCAGGGACGCCGCGCAGCACCTGCACGATCAGCGTCGACGGGAGCGCGCCGGGCGCTCCGGGCGCTCCGGCGGGTGAGCCTTGCGGTAGCGGTCCACGATCAGGTCCCAGAGCCGTTCGGCGACCTGGCGCTTGGGGAGCATCGGCCAGTCGCTGAGCACGCCCTCGGCGCCGAAGACGATCACCTTGTTCTCGTCCGAGCCGATGGCGTCGAACGGCCCCCCGACCTTGTTGCCGACGATCAGGTCCAGGCCCTTGTCGCGCAGCTTGCTGCGCGCATTGGCCTCCAGCTCGTCGCTCTCCGCGGCGAAGCCGACCAGGAAGGGGCGCGTCCCGTCGGCCATCTCGCCCACCTCGGCGATGATGTCGGGGTTCGCCACCAGGTCGATCTGCAGGTCGCCGCCACCGCGCTTGATCTTGCTGCTGCTGGCCCGCTTCGGCGCGAAATCGGCCACGGCCGCGGCCATCACCAGGACATCGGCTCCTGAGGCCGCACGCAGCACGGCCTGCCGCATGGTGGCCGCGCTGGTGGCATCCACCACGTTCACGCCGCGCGGGGGCGGGACGCTCATCACGCCGGCAATCAATGTCACGCTCGCGCCGCGATCGCGTGCCGTCTCGGCAATGGCAACGCCCATCTTGCCGCTGCTGCGGTTGCCGATGAACCGGACCGGGTCGATCGGCTCGCGCGTGCCGCCGGCGCTCACCACGACCTGCAGCCCTTCCAGGTCGCCGGCACGGGCGAAGAGACGCTCGACCGCCTCGACGATCATGTCTGGCTCGGCCAGGCGCCCCACGCCCGTCAGCCCGCTGGCCAGCGGGCCGACCTCCGGCTCGACGATCAGGTGCCCAAAGCCGCGCAGCGTCTCGACGTTGCGCTGCGTGGCGGGGTGAGTCCACATCCCGGCATCCATGGCCGGCGCCACCACCAGCGGAGCTCGGCTGGCGAGCGCGATGGCGGTCACCGCATTGCCAGCGTTGCCGGCGGCGAGCTCGGCCAGCAGGTTGGCTGTGGCAGGCGCGATGACGATGGCATCGGCCCCCTCCGCCAGCTCGACGTGGGCGATCTGCGAGTCGGCGTCGAGCGCCATCACGTCGTCGACGACGCGGCGATGGGTGAGCGACGCGAAGGTCAGCGCCGTAACAAACTGCTTCGCCGCCGGCGTCATGGCCACGTCCACCACCGCGCCACGCTCGGCCAGCAGGCGGACCAGGGAGACGGCCTTGTAGGCGGCGATGCTGCCCGCCACGCCGACCACCACGCGCCGCCCGGCGAGCGAGCCGCGATCCTCCGTCATCGGTCGGCCCCGGGGCTGCCGACGCTGGAGCTGCTGGTTGCGATGTCGGCCCCGCGGATCGCCTCGTACCCGTAGCGGATGCCACGCAGCGTCAGGTCCGGCTCGATGGCGTCGATGCCCGGCACGTCGCGCAGCCACGGCTCGTGGGTGTATCCACCGGTCGCGATGACCGTCACCCGGCTGTCGGCGGGCGAGCGCTCGAGCAGCTCGCCGCGCAGCGCGGTCAGCAGGCCGCTCACCAGGCCGATGTAGCCGAGCACCGTACCACTCTGCATGGCGTGGATGGTGTTCGAGCCGATCGCATGTGGAGGGCGGCGCAGCTCGATTCGCGGCAGCTTGCTGGCGTAACCGACCAGCGCCTCCAGCGAGAGCCCCAGTCCCGGAGCAATAGCACCACCGATGTATGCCCCGTCGGCGCTGAGCAGGTCGAAGTTGGTGCTCGTGCCGAGGTCGATGACGATGGCCGGCCCGCCGAACTCGTTGCGCGCGGCGAGGGCGTTGCAGAGTCGATCGGCGCCGGCCTCCGCCGGCCGGTCGATCTCGATGCTCAGCGTTCCTGCCAGGGAAGCGGCGTCGATCATCATCGGCTCAAGGCCGATGCGCGTTCGAACGAAGCGGTCGAAGGTATCCGTCAGTGGCGGCACCACGGATGCGAGCGCCACCGCCCCCAGCTCATCCAGCCGGTGGCCGTCGAGAGCCAGCATCTCCGCGGTCATGGCAGCGACCTCGTCCGGAGTGGCGGTCGCATGCGCAGTGGACCGCCATGAGCCGATCAGCTCGCCGTCCGTGAAGAGGCCGAGCGTGATGTTCGTGTTGCCGACATCGGCGGCGAGCAGCTTCACGCGCCACATGCTACCAGCCGCCCGGCGCCCTCCCGCGCCCGGAGTCCGGTGCTAGACTCGCCCGCGATTCCCCACTGCAAGGCGCAGCCCGTGAGCACCCGATGAACGACGCTCGAGCGAAGCTCTACATCAACACCGGCGTCGTCACCAACAAGAGCGACATCTACAACCTCCTGCGCCCGTTGCTCAAGCAGACCGTGACGTACACCTATCGGCGGGGGACGCAGATCACCGGCAGTGGGACCGGCTGGGTGGAACGGATCGTGGTCGACCACCCCGAGATCGCCAGCTACTTCACGCCGCTGGCGATCTGCCTCAACCTCGACTCGTTCGACTACCTCCAGTTCGACACCACCTCAGATCAGCTGCTCGTCTACACCCTCGTCATCGGCGAGGAGCGGGTCGTGCTTGAATTCGCCACCGCCGCGCCCCGCGCCGACGTCGAGGACGACACGGACGAGGCGCATCCGCTGCCCCGTACCAGCGGCGAGCTGGCCCGCGACCTGCGATTCATCCAGATGGAGCTGCTCATGTCGCCAGAGGCGAGCGACGACGACGAGGAGGCCTGAGGTGCGGTCCGGCGCGCCCGCCGGACGGGTCCGCGCGCGGGCGAGGGTCCCCTATCAGCGGAGCGTGCTGCCCAACGGTCTGCGGGTGGTCACCCAGCCGATGCCGACCGCACGCTCCGTCGCCGTTGGACTCTTCGTCGGCGTCGGCTCGCGGAGCGAGGACGAGGCGCACGCCGGGCTCTCCCACCTCCTCGAGCACCTTGTCTTCAAGGGGACGCGGCGCTATCCGGAGCCCGGCGGCCTGTCGGAGGCGGTCGAGGGATGTGGTGGCAGCGTCAACGCGGCGACCGACCGCGAGCTGACGATCTATACCGCACGCGTCCCGGCCGAGGCCGCGTCGCGAGCCCTGGAGGTGGTGGCCGATCTCGTCCTGTCGCCGCTCCTTCGCAAGCGCGACCTCATCGGCGAGAAGCCGGTGATCGTCGACGAGATCCGCATGTACGTCGACTCGCCGGGAGACCACGTCTTCAGCCTCTTCGACGAGCTCCTCTTCGGCGCTCACCCGCTCGGACGGGAGATCGCCGGCACGCCCCGCAGTGTGCGCCGCGCGCGGCACGACACCGTCATCGGTCACTGGGAGCGCTGGTACCGGCCAGCGAACATCGTGCTCACCGCGGCGGGTGCTATCCAGCACGACGCGGTCCTGCGGGCAGCACGAGGCTGGTTCGAGGCCGGTGGGCCCGAATCGGTTCCGACCCACCTGCCGCCCGCGCTGGAGGCACCCAAGCCGGCGGCGCCCGGTGCGGTACGGCTCGCCTTCCGCCGGCTCTCCCAGGGAAACCTGTGCATCGGGATGCCCGGCGTGGCCCGCGATCACCCCGACCGCTGGGCGCTCGACCTGCTGGGTGCAGTCCTGGGCGACGGGATGAGCAGCCGCCTGTTCGTGGAGCTGCGCGAGCGACGATCGTTGTCCTACGACGTGTCGACCTTTGGCGCCACGTACGCGGATTGTGGAACGTTCGGCGTGCACGCCGGTTTCGAGCCGGACCAGGCGCCGGCCCTGATCGCCGCCATCCTGGAGCAGCTGGAGCGGGTCGTTCAGGAGCCGGTCAGCTCGGCAGAGCTCGATCGGGCTCGCGCCTACACCCGCGGACGCCTGGAGCTGCGCATGGAAGAGACGGGAGCCGTGGCATCCTGGTTCGGGACGGGCGAGAGCCTGCTGCCGCGGATCCTGACCGTGGACGAGGTGATCGAGCGGCTCGAGGCGGTGACGGTCGATGACCTGCTGCGAGTGGCACGACAACACGTGCGACCCGAGCTCGCCCGCCTCGCCGTGCTCGGCCCGTTCCGCTCGCGCCTCGGCTTCGAACGGATGGTGCAGAGATGACCCGGCGCTCACCGGCCACCGCCCCGGGCTGGGACGCCCCGCTCGAGGTCGTCGATCTCATCCCGGACGAGCTTGGCCTGGCGCGTGCGCAGCTGGGGTCAGGGTTGTATGGCCTGGCCGAGGGGGTCCTGCTCCGTTTCATCGCCGGCCTGGAGGCAGCCGGCAAGGGAGGCCTGGAGGAGCTCGACGGCGCGCGAGCCCTGCTGGCCGAGGCCCTCTGGCGCCAGGGCCGGCCGCTCGCCGCCGGCAGCGCGATCGAGGCGATTCGGAGCAGCAGCCTCGAACGGCGCAGCCCATTGGTCATGCTGATCGAGGCCGAGGCGGTGGCGGCCGCGGGGGACCCAGACCGCGCCGCCCGGCTCGCGGAGCGGGTTGTGTCGACGATCGGGGTCGATGAGGCATGGAAGCTGCGGGGCGGTGTCGCGACGCGGATCACGTGGCCCGCTCCATCGTCGTTTCGCTCGCCGGCTCGACGAACCGAGGGTGCCGGAAGCCTCGCGGAGACGCCGCCCGCGCCACCCACGCCCGAGCGAACCGCAGCGGCCCACACGCGGCTCGAGGCCGCGCGTCGTGCCTTTGCGGCGGGGGAGCTCGACGCAGGAGATCGCCAGCTGGCGGCGGCGCTGCGACTCGACGCCAGGATCGGGCCCGAGGGGGCCATCGTCCTGGAGCCGACCCTCGGCGAGGAGGCCCCGGCGGAGCGTCTGCTACTCTACGGCGACCTCTTGCGCGCCGCCGGCCGCGAGGCGGATGCCACCATCGCCTTCGACCGCGCTGCACGCTCCTGACCACCTGCACGGAGCCGACTTCCGCATGGAACGCACACTCGTCCTGATCAAGCCGGATGGCGTCCAGCGAGGGCTCGTCGGAGAGATCGTCGGCCGATTCGAGCGGAAGGGACTCAAACTGGTCGGACTGCGCATGCTGGACGTGTCACGAGCCCTCGCCGAACGGCATTACGCCGTTCACGAAGGGAAGCATTTCTACGCGGGCCTGGTCGACTTCATCATCTCCGGCCCGGTCGCCGCAGTGGCGCTCGAGGGGCCCGATGCCATTGCCACCGTCCGCCGCATGGTTGGCAGCACGATGCCCAACGAGGCCGAGCCGGGCACCATCCGCGGCGACCTGGGGATCAGCGGCCTGCGAAACTTGATTCACGCCTCGGATGCGGTGGAGACCGCGGCCGCGGAGCTCGCGTTCTGGTTCGATCCGGAGGACCTGGTCGACTACGGACGCGCCATCGACAGCTGGATCGTGGCCGAGGAGCCTGCCCGGTCGTAGGCTGCGGTCGAGAGGCCGGCGTAGGTCGGGTGGTCCACCAGGCCCACCCGATCCAGGGGGAAGTAGCGCAGCCAGGCGCGACCCACGATCAGCTCGCGCTCGACCACCCCGAAGAAGCGCGAGTCCTGGCTGTCGGGACGGTTGTCGCCCATCACGAAATAGGTGCCCGCGGGGACGGTCCAGGAGGTGGTCCCCTCCGAGTCCTTCGGCAGGGTCGGTGCGATCCCGCCACCGATGGTGTGAACGACGTACGGCTCCTCGATGCGCACCGGGCTCCCGCCGGGCTCCTGCACGAAGACGCGACCGTTCTCCAGGCTGACCTTGTCGCCGGGCATGCCGATGACGCGCTTGATGAACGGCACCCCGCCCTGTCCGAACCCGTCGGGCGGCTGGAAGACGACGACGTCGCCCCGCTCGTAATCGTTGAACCGCGGCGAGATCTTGTCGATCAGCACGTATTCGCCGGGGTTGACGGTCGGCACCATCGACTGCTGCTCAACCTCGAACGGCTGGGCCACGAAGTTGTGAATGACCAGGTAGATCACCAGCGTCAGCACCAGTGTCTCGACGATCTCGAGGGCGCATCCGAGCCTGCGACGCGGGGCCGGTGGCTCGCCGCTGGCCGGCAGGTCTGAGCCGGGCGTCGGCGGAGGGGTGTAGGTCATCGGGCTCCGTCAGGTGAGGGCGTGGCAGGCGGCGCGTAGCATAGCGGGCTCAGTGATGAAGCGCGCCGTGCCACTCAGGAACATGGCGGTACTCGTGCTCGGGTTCGCGGTGCTTGCCGCCATCCTGTATTACGCATCGACGGTCGACGCCCGCGGCCCGGCCGTGGTCGCGATCTCGCTGACGCAGCACCTCAGTGACGATGCCGATCTGGCGCTGACCACCACCAGCATCGAGGTCGACTTCTCTGAGCCCGTCGAGCACGCCTCGGCACAGGCAGCCTTCGCCATCGACCCCCCGATCGACGGCGCGTTCAGCTGGAGCGCGACCAGCCTCACCTTCACACCGGCCGCTCGTCTGCCGTTGCGGACTGAGTTTGAGGTCTCCATCGGCCCTGGCGTCCGTGACCGTGCGGGCAACGAGATGGTCGGGGTGCCCGAGCGGTTCACCTTCGTGACCGTCGGGAATCCCACGGTCGTCGGGTCGGATCCGCTCGATGCCGCCGGCGATGTCGCACTCGACGCACCGATCGTGGTGGACTTCTCGACCCTGATGGACACCGCCTCGGTTGAGGGTGCGATCGAGGTTACGCCCACCTCCGAAGTGGCGCTGCGCTGGAGCCGCGAGCGACTGACGGTCGTGCCGGTTGCCGGCTGGGAGGCCAATCGTCGGTACTCGCTGACGATCGGGGTCGGCGCACGGGATCAGGCGGGTACGCCGCTCGAGCGCCCGTTCCGGCTCTCGTTCCGCACCGTGGCGGCCGGGCTCACGGTCGATGCGATCGTTCCCGCCGACGGGGTTGCCGGAATCTCCGTCATCACCCCGATCGCGCTCGTCTTCCGCCAGCCGCTCGACCCGGAGAGCGTGCACGATGACCTGCTGACCATCACGCCGGCCGTGGCGGGCTCCCTGGACGTGATCGCTCCGCCGGGCGCGGGCGGCCTCACTGACGCTGCTGCGCGGATCCTGCGATTCCAGCCGTCCGGCCCGCTCGATCCCAACACGACCTACCAGGTCACGCTCGGACCCGGCCTGCTCGGTGCCGACGGGACGGGAATGCCCACGGGCATGTCGTGGACCTTCACCACCGGGGCTCCAACGGCCACCCTCTCCAACCAGGTCGTCTTCGTCTCCAACCGCGCCGGGATCGCGAACCTGTGGGCCATGAATCCCGACGGGTCGAACCAGCGTCAGCTCTCGGCCGAGCTCTCACCCGTCATCTCGTATGCGGTGTCGCCCGACGGGCGTGCCTATCTCACCGGGGACGGCGCCGGGATCGTCTGGCAGGGGACGGACGGCACGGCGCGTCGCCTGCTGACCGAACCGGGCGTCATCGAGTTCGACGCTGCCTACTCGCCCGATGGCACGGTCATCACCTTCGGTCGCGCCGATCCTGTGTTGGGATCGAGCCTGGGCCTCTGGATGCGTGACGCCGATGGGAGCGACGCGCGGCCGATCGAGCTCCCGTCGGGCTCGCTCGCGTCCCCGTCGGCGGGTCAGGCGACGCCGGTGCCCCTGCTGCGTGCCCCGCGCATGTCCCCCGACGGAACCGCCCTCGCGTTCGTCGATGAGGCGGGGCGAGTCGGCATCCTTGACCTCGAGCTGCAGCAGCACACCTCCGCCCCCTTCGTGGCGCTCTCTGAGCCGACCTGGCTCCCCGACGGGAGCGGGGTGCTGGTCGCGGGCCTGACTGCCGGCTCGGCGATAGACCCGATGCCCTATCGGCCCCATTCGGCGGTGGCGATCCTCGATCCAGCATCGCGCGAGCTGGGGGCGACCCAGGTGGCCGTGCTGCAGGTCGTGAGCCTGGGCCGCTTCGCAACCTCGGTCAGCGCCACCGCGTTCGGTTCCGGCGCTTCGCGGCCGGCCGTCGACGCCGCTGGCCGCTACGCCTTCGTTCGGCTGGCTGGCGCCGAGACTGGCGGAGGAGACCTCTGGGTAACATCGGCGCTCGGGGCGACCGGCGAGGCGATTGCCGTCCCGGGCCCCGGCACGCGCTCGGCATCCTTCGCCCCCGAACCGGGATCGATGGTGATCGGCGCGGAGCCGGGGGGCATCTGGCTCCTCAGCCTGGGGAGCGGCCAGGTGCAGCGGCTCACCGCGGATGGCTGGCTGCCACACTGGCTGCCCTGAAGGTTGACCCGCTGCGAGAGGCCGGGCTACCATACCGGCGCTCCGCTGGCGGACGCGCTGATGCGACCCTCCGCCGGCGTTTCCGTGTGCGAGACGATGCGATAAGCGAGCCGGGCGCGCCCTGAATAGCAGCGACCGAATCGCTCAGCCCAATTCGGAGGTTTCATGGAGTTCATCATCTGGGTGATCCCCGCCGCCGGCCTGGCCGCGGTCGCCTTCGCCCTCTACCTGGCCCGCGATGTCCTCTCCCGCGACAAGGGCCCGCAGGCGATGCAGGACGTGGGTGACACGATCCGCGAGGGAGCTGACGCCTTCGTCAAGCGCCAGTACACGACCATCGGCCTGCTGGCCCTGGTCGGCGCGCTGATCATCGGCGTCGTCATCACCCTCGTCGAGACCCGGGACGTGGCCGACGTCCCCGCCCTTGCCGGCGCGCCGATCGGGATCATGACCGCCGTTGCATTCCTGGTTGGCGCGGCCTGCTCGATGGCCTCGGGCATCATCGGCATGTTCATCAGCGTGCGCTCGAACGTCCGCACCGCCGCCGCTGCTCGGCGCAGCCTGGTCGAGGCGGTGCAGGTGGCGATGCGCGGTGGCGCGGTCTCCGGCTTCCTGGTGGTCGCCCTCTCGCTCCTCGGCGTGTGGGGCATCTTCACCGCCTACGAGACCCTGATCGGCGAGGTGACGATCGCCGAGGCGCCGTTCCTGATCGTCGGCTTCGGCTTCGGCGCCTCGTTCGTGGCCCTCTTCGCGCAGCTCGGTGGCGGCATCTACACCAAGGCCGCCGACGTGGGCTCCGACCTGGTCGGCAAGATCGAGAAGGGCATCCCGGAGGACGATCCCCGGAATGCGGCCGTGATCGCCGACCTGGTCGGCGACAACGTCGGCGACTGCGCCGGCCGTGGTGCCGACCTGTTCGAGTCGACTGCCGCCGAGAACATCGGCGCCATGATCCTGGGCGTCGCCGTCTTCACCATCGCCGATACCGCCGGGTGGCCGCACCCGGAGGGCTGGATTTTCTTCCCGCTGGTCGTGCGTGGCTTCGGCCTGTTGGCGACCATCGTGGCGATGTTCTTCATCCGGGGCAGCGAGACCGAGAACCCCATGAACATCCTGAACCGCGGCTACTGGGTGACCAGCCTGCTGTCGGTGGTCGGCCTCTTCATCACGACCAGCATCATGATGGACACCGGTGGCACCGTCGGCGGCAATGGCTGGCCGGCCTGGGTCTGGTTCTTCGGCGCCGGGCTGGTGGGCCTCGCCACCAGCGTCGTGTTCGTCTACATCACGCAGTACTACACCGCCGGTGGCTACCGACCGGTGCGTGAGATCGCGGAAGCCTCGAAGACCGGGCCGGCAACCAACATCATCTCGGGCACGGCGGTGGGCTTCGAGACGACGTTCGTGACCGCCATCTCGATCGGGGTGGCCATCCTCGCCTCGCACTGGCTCGGCTCGCAGGCCGGCCTGAAGGCAGCCGATGGCCACGACGTGGGCGGCATCTTCGGGACCGCGGTGGCGACGATGGGCATGCTGATGACCACCGCCTACATCCTGGCCATGGACACCTTCGGCCCGATCACCGACAACGCTGGTGGCGTGGCCGAGTTCAGCCGTGCCGAGGCCGGCGCGCGCGAGATCACCGATCGCCTCGACGCGGTCGGCAACACCACCAAGGCGCTGACCAAGGGCTACGCCATCGCCAGCGCCAGCCTCGCCGCCTTCCTCCTCTTCAGCGCCTATATCGACAAGGTCAACCTGATCCAGCGCAACCGTGGCGGCGAGCTGCTGACCTCCGTCAACCTGGCGGATGTCAGCGTCTTCGTCGCGGCGCTGATCGGCGCCATGCTGGTTTACTTCTTCAGCTCGCTGGCCATCCGGGCGGTGGGGACGACGGCCCAGGCGATCATCGTCGAGGTGCGTCGGCAGTTTCGCGAGATGCCCGGCATCATGGATTACACCCAGCGGCCCGACTACGCCCGCGTGGTGGACATCACCACGCGGGCCGCCCTGCGCCAGATGGTCGCACCCGGGCTGGTGGCCGTGGCCACCCCGATCCTGGTCGGCCTGCTGCTGGGCTACCAGGCGGTCGCCGGGCTGCTGATGGTCGGCACCATCGCGGGCGTGATGCTGGCCACGGTGCTCAACAATGGCGGCGGCGCGTGGGACAACGCCAAGAAGTACATCGAATCGGGGAACCTCAAGGATGACGACGGCAACGTCATCGGCAAGGGCACGCCCGCTCACGCAGCGGCTGTGGTGGGCGACACGGTCGGTGATCCTTTCAAGGACACTGCCGGCCCGTCGCTCCACGTCCTGGTCAAGCTCCTCGCGACGATCACGCTGGTCCTGGCCCCCCTCTTCATCCGTTAGCAACAGCTCGAGCACGGGAGAGCCGTGGACCTCGTCCTCCAGGCCGCGCTGATCGGGATCCTGCAGGGGCTGACCGAGTTCATCCCGGTCAGCTCCAGCGCCCATCTCGAGCTGGCACCCTGGATCGCCGGCTGGCGGAGCGGCGGGGTGATCGGCACCCTCTCGTTCGACGTCTTCCTGCACCTGGGCACGCTGCTGGCGCTGCTCTGGTACTTCGCCGGTGACTGGCTGCGCCTGCTCGGCGCGGCGGTGGCAAGTGTCCGCGAACGCAGAATCGGGGGCGATGCGGATCGCCGCCTGGCGTGGCTCCTCGTCCTCGCAACCGTCCCCGCGGCTCTGATCGGCTTCGTGGGCGAGGATCTGATCGATCGGGTGCTGCATGCCGACAACGACGGCGTCCGCCTCGCGATCGCGGGCTTCCTTGTCCTGGGAGCCGTCGCGCTCTGGCTGGCCGATCGCCTCGGTTCCCGCCGACGCGAGATCGACGGCCTCGATGCCCCGAGCGCGCTGGCAATCGGGCTCAGCCAGGCGCTCGCCTTGCTGCCGGGTATCAGCCGCTCCGGCGCGACCATCAGCGCAGGCCTGGCCCTCGGCTTGACGCGGGAGTCCGCCGCGCGCTTAAGCTTCCTGCTGGCCACGCCGATCACCCTTGGCGCCGGCCTGTACGGCTCCCGCAAGCTGCTCGACGTGAGTCACACCGGAACTGAGTGGCTGGCGATCGCCGCGGGCTTCGTCGCGGCGGCCATCTCGGGGATGCTGGCCATCGGATTCCTGCTGTCGTGGCTGCGGACCCGGTCAGTCACCGTCTTCAGTGTCTATCGGCTGCTGTTTGCCGGACTCATCGTCGTGTTGGTGATCGTGGGCCGCTGAGGTCGAATCGAGGCCGCTCCGAGGGTCCCGGCGACCTTTGACACCACTCCGCGGCGGGCCTACAATCCGGCGACGCCGGACCACCCACGCAGGGAGGGCCGACCGCACACCTGGCCGACGGCCAGCTTCAGGAACGCCACGCGAGAGCCGATGGCGGGACCTGGAGCATTTTTTGTTAGTGGATGACCATGAACAACAAGCCCGTCTACCTCACCGCCGAAGGGCTCGCCAAGCTCAAGGCGGAGCTGATTCACCTGATCACCGTCGAGCGGCCGCGCGTGGCTGCACGAATTCATGACGCGAAGCTGGATGGCGACATCACCGAGAACGCCGAGTACGAGGACGCCAAGCAGGAGCAGTCGTTCCTGGAGGGTCGGATCGGCACGCTTGAGGGGCAGCTCAAGAACGCCGAGGTGATCGAGAAGACCAACGGCGACAAGGTCGGGATCGGATCGAAGGTGGTCATCCGCGGAGAGGACGGCCAGGAGACCTTCACCATCGTCGGCTCGGCAGAGGCCGCCCCACGCGAAGGTCGGATCAGCAATGAGTCGCCGGTCGGCGCCGCCCTGATGGGACACAAGAAGGGCGACACCGTCGTCGTTGAGGCCCCGGCCGGGGCATCCACCTTCACGGTCGTCAGCATCCACTAGCCGCGCCCGATCACGTGTTCTGGGCCGACGAGCTGGCGGCGCGCCTCGAGGGCCCGCAGGTCGTCAACGACTCCAAGACTCCCTCCGGCACTGTGCACGTCGGGAGCCTGCGCGGGCCGGTGATCCTGGACGTGATCGTGCGGGCGCTGCGTGCGCGCAACCTGCCGACGACCCTGCTGTACGGGGTCGACGACCTGGACCCGATGGACGCGCAGGCGATGCTCACCGCCGATGCCAGCCAGCGCTGGATGGGAGCGCCCCTCGCCAACGTGCCCGACCCGGTGGGGGATTGCCATCCGTCCTACGCGCGGCACTTCGCGGCGCTCTTCATCGACACCTTCAGCGGCCTCGGCATCCATCCCGATCGCTACTACTGGATGAGCGAGATCTACGCCAGCGGGGAGGTCGACCCGTTCATCCGCACCGCCCTCGATCGGGCGGAGGTGGTGCGTGACATCTACCGCCGCGTCAGCCGCGTCGAGCGGCCACCGGGCTGGCTGCCGGTGCACGTCATCTGTCCGACCTGCGGCAAGGTGGGAACCACTCTGGCGCGCGACTGGGATGGCGAGACGGTCGCCTTCGAGTGCCTCCCCGACCTGGTGACCTGGGCGAGCGGCTGCTCGGCGACCGGTCGGATCGCGCCGTTCGGCGGCGCCGCCAAGCTGCCGTGGAACCTCGACTGGGCGGTGCAGTGGAGCATGTTCGGCGTCACCATCGAGCCGTGCGGCAAGGACCTGGCCACCGCGGGAGGGTCCCGCGACCGATCGGACGCGATCGCGCGCGAGGTCTTCGACCGCCAGCCGCCACGCAACCTCCCGTACGAGTTTCTGAACATCGGCGGGCGGAAGATGAGCAGCAGCAAGGGGCGAGGAGCGGCTGCGCACGAGATCGCCGAGGTGGTCCCTGCCGAGCAGCTGCGCCTGCTGATGATTCGACCGCGCCCGAACCATGCCATCGAGTTCGACCCCGACGGGACCGATGCCATCCCGCGGCTCTTCGACGAATCGGACCGGATCGCCGCGGCAAGCGCCGGCATCGAGGTCAAGGGCGACCTGCCGCCCGACCACGACCGGGTCTTTGCGGCATCGCTGGTCGATCCCGATGCCGACCTCCAGGCCGCCGGCTCCGCCTATCGGCCGCCGTTCGCGCACCTCGCCCTCCTGCTGCAGGTGCCGGGCGTCGACGTGCCAGCCCGGATGGAGGCCGAGAAGGGCGCGCCCCTCACCGACGCCGAGCGGGCGCTTCTCGAGGAGCGCATGCGCGCCGCGCGTGGCTGGCTCGAGGTGTATGCGCCAGAGCGGGCCCGGATCCAGGTGCGCCGCGACGGGCTGCCGCCGGCTGCCGCCGAGCTGGCTGAGGACCAGCGCCGTGCGCTGAGCGGCCTCGCGGCGACCCTGCAAACAGCAGGGGCATGGGACGGTGAGTCCCTCAAGGCGGCCATCTTCGACGCGGCCCGCAGCGCGGGCCTTCCCGCCGGGCGCATGTTCGCCGCCCTGTACCTGTCCTTCCTCGGTCAGCCGAGCGGCCCGCGCGCCGGCTGGCTGCTGGCGTCACTGCCCAGGGACTTCGTCGTCGACCGGCTGCGTGCCGCCTCCACGCCGGATACGCTCACCGCATGATCTCGCTGCAGCTGATCCGCGACGACCCCGACGCGGTGAAGGGGGCGATCGCGCGCAAGGGAGAGCTTCCGGACGCTGTCGACCGCCTGCTTGTTGCCGACGCGCGCCGCCGCCAGCTGCAGGCCGAGGCCAACGATCTGCGCGCCGAGCGCAACGCCGGCAACCGCGAGTTGGGCGAACTGATGCGCAACGCGCAGCGCGACGATGCGGACGCGCTGAAGGGCCGGATGGCTCCGCTCTCCGCGCGGATCGACGCGCTCGCTGCGGAGCTGGCCGAGGTCGACACCGCGATCGAGGCCGACCTGCTCCTTGTCCCGAATCTTCCGCACGAAAGTGTCCCGGACGGCGCCAGCGCGGCCGACAACCCGGTCGTCCGCTCCTGGGGCAAGCCGGCCGCCGCGGGCAGCTCGCCACCGCACTGGGAGATCGGGGAGCGGCTCGGGCTGTTCGACCTCGAGCGCGGCGCGAAGATCTCCGGGTCGGGCTTCATCCTGTACACCGGACCGGGCGCGCGCCTGCAGCGCGCCCTCATCGCCCTCATGCTCGAGCTCGCCGAGCGACACGGCTACCGGGAGGTCTGGTCGCCGATCCTCGTCAACGCGGCCTCGGCGCGGGGCACCGGACAGCTGCCCGACAAGGAAGGGCAGATGTACGTCGTCGAGCGCGACGACCTGTACCTGATCCCGACGGCCGAAGTGCCGGTCACCAACCTGTACCGTGACGAGATCCTGCCAGGCGACGACCTGCCCATCTACCACGCCGCTTACACGCCGTGCTTCCGGCGCGAGGCCGGCGCGGCCGGCAAGGACACGCGTGGCCTGCTGCGGGTCCACCAATTCGACAAGGTCGAGATGGTCAAGTTCGTGCACCCCGATACGAGCTGGGATGAGCTCGAGACGCTCACCCGCAACGCAGAAGCGGTGCTCGAGGCGCTCGAGATCCCGTACCGCACGGTCGAGCGCTGCACCGCCGACCTTGGCTTCTCCCAGGCCAAGGGCTACGACCTCGAGGCCTGGTCACCCGGGGTGGGGAAGTGGCTCGAGGTCAGCTCGTGCTCGAACTACACCGATTTCCAGGCCCGGCGCATGAACCTGCGCTATCGCGCGGCCGCCGACGCGCGCACCGAGCTGCTCCACACGTTGAATGGCTCGGCGCTCGGCATGTCGCGCACCTACGCCGCGCTGCTCGAGACGCACCTCCAGCCGGACGGCTCGATTCGGATCCCCGCCGCGCTCCAGCCCCACTTCGGCGCGGCCGAGATTCGCTGAAGGAGCCGACGATGCCACTCTTTATGGACCGTCACGACATCCCCGGCTTGCAGAGATCCAGCTAGCTGGCGGTCAGCCGGCGAGCGTGGGCAGCTCCTCGCGCAGCTCCACCAGGTCGGGATCCTGCTTCGCGAACTCGGCGAGATCCGGCCGAGCGCCGAACGCGATGCGAAGCAGGGGTCGCGCGCGATCGAGCCGCCCCGCGACGGCGTGGGCGCAGGCCAGGTTGTAGAGGGCAACGCCACGGTCCGCATCGGGCAGCGGAGCACTGTCCAGGTGTCGCTCGTGCTCGTCCAAAAAGTCGGCGACCCGCGACTCGTCCACGCCGACCCCCGCGGCCACCAGCCAGGCGAAATGGGTCAGGGCGTGGGCGGCACTGTTCCCGTAGATCCGGCCCACCAGTCCATCGGTCTCGATCAGCATCGGCGCGCCGGCCGCGCGGATCTCGGCCTGGAGATGGTCGCTGACCTCATCGGCTTCATGCACGACGTCCGCCCAGGGCCAGTCCGCTCGCTCGGCCTGCAGCTCGGCATTGAGCTCATCCGTCTCGCGAGTGTCAGCTGCGACCGTTTCACCCTTGGCGGCGGCGCGCATCCGCTCGCTCTGGATCCTCTTCCAGGCAGTCAGGTGCGCCTGGACATCCTTCGGCGACCAGTCGCCCGGGCGCATCGGTCGATCCCGAACGGCAGGGTCGAGCTTCCCGAACACGTCGCGTTCCGCTTCCCGCATCGAACGCAGCTGGTCGACGAGTGCGGCGACGAGCGGATCGTCTTCCATGCTGGTGGCCATCGGTCCTCCCCGGTCATCGGGCTAGGTCGTCTGCGTAACATTAGGCCGGAACCTTATCGGAGGGATGGTGGTGGGGGTCCTCTCGTCGCTGATCGGCAACGTCGCCGAAAGACTTGACCGACGCTTTTCCTGGTATCGGCTGCCGGGGCCGATCGCCCTCTGCATGCTGATCGGGCTTCGCAATCGGCTCAGACAACGAAACCTGTTTGACACGGGACTTCAGGACGTACCTCCGGGGAGAGCCTGGGACCAGCGCTTTCTGACGGCACGGACCGTCGACCCAGGGGAACACGACCTTTCGCGCCTACCGGCGAGCAAGTAGTCTGGGCCTGGCGCCTGGGAGGGTCGGGACCTCGTGCGGGTCAACCCGCTCGGCAACGCTCGGGCGGTTCGCGCCTGCCCTATCCTGCTCGCCGTGAAGTGGATCGCCGATTGGCTCCGGACCGCCGCCGATCGCTCGGTCCTGCAACGTTGCCTGCTGACGGCGCTCGTAGTGGGCACGGTGTTGACGCTCATCACTCACGGTGATGTCCTCTTTTCGCCCAACTGGGACACCGGGCTCGTTTGGCAGATTGGGCTGCTCTACCTCGCGCCGTTCGTGGTCTCCAGCGTGGCGAGCGTGACCGCCATGCACCGGCAGCGACGCATGGATCAGCACAACCTGTTGCTCACCGGACAGCAAATCGAGACGATCAATCGCTTCCCGAACCAGAACCCCAACCCGGTCATGCGCGTCTCGCGCGACGGGGAGTTGACCTATGCCAACCTGGCCAGCGCACCCATCATGTCCGGGCAAGCGCTCACTGTCGGTGAGCCGCTCGCGGCCGACCTGCTGCGCGACCTCCGGCAGGCGGCTGACGCCGGCGGCAAGGTCGAGGTGCGCAGCCGCACACAGACCTTCGCCCTGTTCCCCGTTCACGTTCCAGAGTTCGACTTCATGAACGTCTACGGGACCGATGTCACCGCCGTCAAAGTGGTGGCCAAGTTCCCCGACCAGAACCCCAACCCGGTGTTGCGCATGGATGAGCGGGGGACCCTGATCTACGCCAACGCGGCCAGTTCCGGAATCGTCAATGCCACTGGCGTCGCGATCGGCGAGCCGATCCCCGCCGAGGTGGCGGACCCACTACGTCGCGCTCGTGCCGGAAATCTGGCCGACCCTATCGAGGTGCAATACGAGGGGCGGACCTACACCCTCAAGCCGGTGCTGATCGAGGAGTTCGGCTTCACGAACATCTACGGCACCGATGTGACCGCCACCAAGGCGATCGACAAGTTCCCCGACCAGAACCCCAACCCGGTGCTGCGCATGACCCGCGACGGCCGGCTGACCTACGCCAACTCGGCCAGCGCCCTCGTGCGCAAGGCACTGCGCACCGACGTCGGCGACGACCTGCCACGCGAGTTCTGCGATCAGATCCAGCAGATGCTGGAGGCAGACGCGGGCGGCACCATGGAGGTGGAGGCCGATGGGCGCATCTACGAGCTGCTGGTGGTATCGGTCTATGAGTTTGACTCGATCAACCTGTACGGGACCGATGTGACCGCCGCGCGCCAGATCGAGCGCCTGGCCCGGGAGAACGAGCGATTGCTGCTGAACATCCTGCCTGCCTCCATCGCCGAGCGGCTGCGCGGCGGGGAGACGGTGATCGCGGATCGCTTCGACGAGTTGACGGTCCTTTTCGCCGACTGCGTGGGCTTCACTGAGATGTCATCGCGGCTCCCGCCGGCCGAGCTGGTCGACAAGCTGAACCAGGTCTTTTCCGCCTTCGATAGCCTGGCCGATCAGCACGGCCTGGAGAAGATCAAGACGATCGGCGACGCCTACATGGTAGCCGGCGGCTTGCTGCCTGGCGGGGACCACCCCGAGCGTGTGGCGGCCATGGGTTTGGAGATGCTGAACGAGGTGGCGCGCTTGCGCGCCTCGTCATTCCCGGGCCTGGAGGTGCGGATCGGAATGCACGTCGGGCCGGCGGTGGCGGGCGTGATCGGCCTCAAGAAATTCATCTATGACGTGTGGGGCGACACCGTCAACGTGGCGAGCCGAATGGAGACATTGGGCGAGCCAGGGCGCATTCAGGTCGCCGAGTCGACCTACCGCCGGCTGCGGCACGCGTTCAAGTTCGAGCCGCGCGGCACCATCGAGGTCAAGGGGCTGGGACCGACCGCGACCTACTATGTGATCGGGCGACGCAGCCAATAGCCGTGCGCCAGCACGCAGCCCCGGGGAGATGGAACTGGATGGCGAGTTCGCGGCCACGGACCAGTGCCTCCGAGGCGGCCGCCGCTGTGTGCGGCCGGGAGCCAACGGGCCAAAGGTCCACCAACGGGACGTCGCTACTGCCCGCCGGCAAGGGGTCTGACGCGGGCGCTGCGGGGTCGGACGAGCGCGTAGAGCTGTCGCTTCCCCGGGAGGCCCTTCAATTCATGGAGCCCACAGTCGACAAACTCGAGCCCGGTCCCGTCGACGAGTTCACGCACAGTCGCAGAGACCCACACGTCGTCCGGGGACGCCAGCGCCATGATCCGCGCAGCGCCGTGGACCGCGACACCGCGGACGTCTCCGGTGGCGAGCTCGACCTCGCCGCTATTGACTCCCGCCCGAACCCGGATGCCAAGCGGTTTCAGCACGTCGCCGAGCGCGGCGCCTGCGCGAACTGCCCGCTCGGCGCTGTCGAACAGGGCGATCACGCCATCGCCCGTGGTCTTGACCAGACGTCCCTCATATCGGTCGATCTCCCGTTCGGCCAACTCGTTATGGCCCCTGACGATGTCGCGCCAGGCGGCCGGGCCATGAGCGACGGCCTGCGCGGTCGAGTCCACGATATCGGTGAACAGGATCGAGAACAGCGTGCGTCGGCCGCTGGCGGGCTCGGCGCGTCCGTACGCGCGCATAGCCTCGAAATCGACCGAGATCCATGGCTCATCGCCGACCACCCAAGCATCGTGCCCGGGCGGGATCTCAAAGACGTCGCCCGGCCCAATCTCGAGCTCAGTCCCATCGCCCATCTGAGCTCGTAAGAGGCCGCTGAGGGTGACCCCGACGTGATGGAATTGGCACGAGTCCGTTGCGGCGATCGGCTTGACATCCACCGACCATCTCCACCCCGGCTCGTAGGTCATCCGGCCGACGACCCGGTCATCGAGCTCGACGACATCGATCCGGCCGTGGGGAACTGTCCGGACGTCATCCGGGTCCGTGAATCGGCGTCGCTGCAGGTGTGCCATTTATCTGTCTCGTGTGTTGAATGGTGCCACGCAGGGTGTCGGCCGGTTCACCGTCAGACGGAGGAGGCCCGCCCCTCGCCGAGATCGCGGCACGCTATGACGAGTGCCTCGACTTCATCGCAACTAGTTCTGATATTGACGATGCACGCCCGGATCGCGGTGCGTCCGTCCTGCAGTTTTGCGTTCGAGATGATGGCGATGGTCGCGGGCAAGCTCCCTCAGCTCACGTCGAACTCAAAGGTGACCGGGACGTTCCGCTCGAACGTGTCGCCGACGGGCGACGCCTCCAGAGCCGCCCTGAGGTCGGCAATCTGTTCAGGGCTCGCGCCCCCCTTCGTCTTGAGGCGGACGATGTACGAGGCCCGCTGGTAACCGGCCCCGGAGGGCGCCTCCACACCCAGGTAGCCAGCGACGTTGAAGTAGCCCTTCGCCTCGATCGTCAGGTCCTCGATCTCGATCCCGAGCAGCGTCGCGCGCGTAACGACGACCTCGACGTCGCACGCCGCGAGGGCCCGCAGCAGGATTCCCATAGCGCTCGGGTCATGGTCGCCGCCCATGTAGACGGGCGGTCCCCCGACGGTCGACATCACTTCGGCTCGGGTACCGCCGACCCAGCGGGCAGTGACCATTGGATTACGGTCAGCCTGGGTGGCGTCGGCCGTCACGGAGTCGATGTACTCCCGCAGCTCGTCCACATCCAACCCGTTAAGCCGCGGGCCGGTTCGCGTCGTGACCACGTGCCTAGCTCCCTTCGTGTTGACTGCGGAGTGCTTGTCGCAGTGTAAGCCCTGGCGTTCTGCTTGCCGCCCGTAACGTCCGACGCCGCGTTTCGAGATACAGGTTGGCCCTCTCGATCCGGCCTCTCAAGGTCCCGCGAAGCGAAACCAGCTGGCGACAGGTCCTGGGTCGCGGTCAAGAACCTCCTGGACCCGAAGGAGACACTACTTGCTGTCATAGTGGGCGGCCTCTCTCGTCGCGATTTCGAGGATCTGTGGTCACGGCTTGCCGCGGAGGCCCAGATGGCAAGATTCTCGCACCACCGCAGACTCACGCACCTGACCGAAAAAGGTCCCACGCTAGGATTGAGTCCCGGAGGGGTGGCAGAGTGGACGAATGCGGCGGTCTTGAAAACCGCTGAGGTGCAAGCCTCCGTGGGTTCGAATCCCACCCCCTCCGCCACCGGACCCCGGCTGTGACATGACAACGCCCCTGCGCTCGGCGGGGGCGTTGTGCGCGTGAGGCCTCGATCGACTACTCGGCCCAGATGACGTGCGTCAGCATGCTCTGTCCGTTGCCGAGGTCCAGCCGATAAATCGAGGAATGCTTGCTGGCTGACGAACTGACGAGCCGTCCCCAGCCGCTCGCCGTGGCGGAGCCAGTGACAACCGAGCCCACCGTGGTGGTGCTGTCGAGATGGCTATAGATGATCTCCAGCTCCTGATAGTCGTGGTTGTTCGGATGCTGGTTGGTCCCTGGGCTGTTGGTGTAATCCATGCAGGTGCCCAGGTTGCCGTTGGTGAAGTTCTCGCCCTGGTGCCGTCGATATCCCCGTGCATCCAAATGCGACGAAAGCGGGGCGGCGGTGCACCACCGTCTGACCGCTCCCTACGCCGGCGGCACCTCGTGGTGCAGCCGGCAGCGAGCCTCGTACTTCTCGTCTCCGATGCCGCCGATCACGATCAGCGGTGAGTCCGCGGGCGCCGGCTGCCCATCGATCAGCCGCTGAGTCCGGGTGGCCGGCTCGCCGCACACCACGCAGATGGCAGTCAGCTTCGTGACCTCGTCGGCGAGCGCCATCAGGCGTGGCATCGGCCCGAACGGGATCCCGCGAAAATCCTGGTCGAGCCCCGTCACCAGCACCTGCTTCCCCGCGTCGGCCAGGCGGCCAACCACCTCAGGCAGCCGCTCGTCGAAGAACTGGCCCTCCTCGATGGCCACGATATCGGAATTGCCCACCAGGTCCTCGATCTGCCGCGAGTCGTCGACCGCCACGGCGGTGTGGTGCGCGCCGGAGCGCGAGATGACGGTGCCATCCTCGGTGCGGGTGTCCAGCCGGGGCTTGACCAGCACCACCGTGCGACCGGCGATCGAGAAGCGACGCAGGAGGCGGAGCATCTCGTCGGTCTTGCCGCAGAACATGCAGCCGCAGATCACGTGCACCCAGCCGGCGGTGTAGAACATCGGGCCTGTCTAGTCGCCGACCACGGCGATGCCCTCTTCTGGGAGCCCCAGCTCAACGGCGAGCGCGCTGCGCATCACCTCCGTTGGCACTTCCTGCCCGGAGAGCAGCTGAAACGTCTCCGCCGATGCGGACAGGAACGAGGCCTGCCCGTTGGCCACCGTGCCTCCTCGGGCCAGCGCGTCGATCATCAGCGGGGTGCTGGCGTGATTCAGCACCAGGTCAAGCACGAACAGGCCTGAGCCGAGCATCTCGGCCGGGAGGGCGCTGGTTCCCTCCTCCACGCCGATCCCGCTGGCGTTGACGACCAGCTTGGCCCGCCCAAGTTCGACCTCCAGAAAGGTCTCGTGCCACGGCAGCGCGCGCAGGTCCAACCCTCGGGCAGCCCGCGCGAAGTGGGCGACCACTGCCTCGGCCTTGTGGAGGTGCCGGTTGAAGACCGCGATCCGCTGGAATCCTGAGCCGATGAGGACCGCCACCACCGCCCGAGCCCCGCCGCCGGCGCCCAGCACCACGGCCTGGCGAGGCCACGCCGCCTGTGCCTTGGGGAGAATGGCCGCGAGGCCGGCCCGCACGCCGTCGACATCGGTGTTGTGGCCGCGCAGTCGAGCGCCGTCGCGCACGACCAGGTTGGCTGCGCCGCTCATCTTCGCGTCATCAGAGAGGGCGTCCGCCAGGCTGGCCGTGCGCTCCTTGTGGGGAGCCGCGATGAGAGCACCGGCGAATGCCCCGTCGCGCAGGGCATCGATGGCATCCGCCAGCTGGTGCGGCCGGCGCTCCCAGCGCTCGATGGCGATCGGCAGGCCGCTCGCCTCGAAGGCGGCCCGCTGCACCGCCTCGACGGCGGAATGGGCGAACGACTGGCCGATGACGGGTAGGCGCTGCACGGGTCGGCTCTGCCTGGCGGGAAGGGCCTTGATGCTATCATCGGCGCCGCTCGCGGAGAGGTCGCATAGTGGCCTAGTGCGGCGGTTTGCTAAACCGTTGAAGGGGGTTTCCTCTTCCGAGGGTTCGAATCCCTCCCTCTCCGCCACGCCTCCCCGGGTGCCCGTAGCTCAGTGGATAGAGCGTCAGGTTGCGGACCTGAAGGTCGGAGGTTCGAGTCCTCTCGGGCACGCCACAGATTCACGCACGAATGGGCCCCTGGAGCCGTCCGGAGGCCCTTCGTCATTCCCGCCCTGACCACGCACTGACCACATCCGCCGCGACTTCGGTGTCGCGACCGTCGACGACGCCCTCGCCGCCCACTTCGAGCATACTATTGCGATCACCGCCAACGGCCCCGAGATCCTGACCCAGGTCTGAGCGGGTCGAACGTCCCCGACGCATGAAGGATCGTCCGATCGAAGCAGAACAGCAGCGCGAAGCCGCCGCTCTTGCAGCCCTCGGTCGCACGCTCGCATCGATCGCGCGTTCCCGATTCGACCTCGACGAGGTCCTGCAGGCCGTTGTCGAAGAGGCCGCACAGCTGTGCCATGCCGACTCCGCGAACATCGCCGTTCGCGACGGTAACGCTTACCGGATGCGCGCCTTCACCGGGTTCTCGCCCGAGTTCGAGGAGCTCGTGCGGGGCGTGATGTACGCGCCGGATCGCGAATCGGTGGTGGGCCGAGCCATCCTGGACGGGCGCGTCGTGCACATCGAGGACGTCCTCGCCGACCCGGAGCTCAGGGGGAACCCGTTCCAGGCAGCGGTCCGGCGGGCCGGCGGCATCCGAACGGACCTGGGCGTGCCGATCCGCAATGACGGCCAGCTGATCGGGGTGATCGCAGCCGCCCGGAACGAGGTTCGCCCGTTCTCGGAGCGGGAGATCGGGCTCGTGGAGCACTTCGCTGACCAGGCCGCAATCGCGATCGTCCTGGCCCAGCTGTTCGCGACCGTCGAGCGCCAGCGAACCGAGCTGGCGCGCTTTGCGCCGCAGGCGGCCGAGCTGCTGTCATCGGCCGAGGGCGAGCAGCTCCTCGCCGGCCACCGCCGCGAGATCACCGCGCTCTTCGCGGACCTGCGCGGGTTCACGGCGTTCGCGGAGCGCGCGGATCCGGAGGAGGTGCTTGGCGTCCTGCGGCAGTACCACTCGACGGTCGGCCGGCTGGCCGTCGCCAACGGTGGCACGGTCGAGCACTTCGCGGGCGACGGTCTCATGGTCTTCTTCAACGACCCGACGCCGATCGCCGACCACCAGTTCGCGGCGGTTCGAACGGCATGCGAGATGCGGGATCGATTTGCCGTCCTGGCGACCGACTGGCGCAAGCGCGGCTACGAGCTTGGCCTTGGGATAGGGATCGCCGCGGGCTACGCCACAGTTGGTCGCATCGGCTTCGAGGGCCGCTACGACTACGCCGCGATCGGGACGTCCGTCATCCTCGCCTCGCGGCTCTCGTCGGCCGCCAAGGCCGCCGAGATCCTGATCAGCCAGCGAGTGATGGCGATCGTCGAGGACTCGGTCGAGGCCGATGCCGTCGCAGACCTCGAGCTCAAGGGCTTCAGCACGGCGACGGCTGCGTACGCCGTTCGATCCTGCCGCGCGCGGTCGGCGTGAATCGCCTAGCCGGTTGCCCGCTCTCACTGGTCGCGCCCGACGATTGGGAAGTCCAGTGAGTGGTCGGAGCCACAGGTGGCTAGCGAATGTTCGAGTCCTCTCGGGCACGCCACCGATTCACGCGGCCGTGCTTAGTCCGATTCGGCTGCCCGCTTCATGCCCTCGGCTTCGAGGTTCATGTAGCGGTTGGTTAGCTTCTTGTAGAACAGGGCGATGATCGGGATCAGGAAGCCGCGCATGTCAAGTGTCAGCGTGAGCCGTGCCCGACCCTCTCCCAGCGCTTCGACGCGGTGGCCGGCGACGCTGGTGGTGCCGCCCGTCTTCTGCGTCCACTCGAAGTAGGACGGCGCATCCCAGACCGTGATGTCCCAGGTGCCCTCGGGTAGATTCGGCTGCTTGAGCCGCACGCGGCTGCCATTGCTGATCGGCGCCGGCGTCAGGAGCTCGACGATTTCGACGGTCTCGATGCGCTGCGGCCAGGCCTCGAGGGCGCTGAGCACGTCCCAGACGCGCTGCTGAGGAGCATCTATATCTATCGACTTCTCAAAGCGCATGCCGGGCGGTCTGCTCAGACGGAACCAGGGAGTTAGACATGGGCGCAGTCTAGCCGGGACGCGAGTCCCTCAAAGCGCAGCGTTTTCCAGCGGCCGTCCGTTCCCGCGTGGCCGTCACGGGGTCAGGAAGAAGAAGGCGATCGCCAAGATGAGGTAGACGCTGACCAGCTGCAGCCCCTCGACCCAGTTGCTGCGGCCGTCCAGGGCGATGTAGGCGGCGATCATCACGCCCACCGCCACTGAGACGACCTCGAGCGGGCTGAAGACCAGCGTCACTGGGTTGCCGACGATCAGGCCGAAGAATACGAGTACCGGCGCGGCGAATAGGGCGATCTGGGTGGCGCTGCCGATGGAGGTGATCAGACTGAAGTTCATTTTGTTCTTCCAGGCCAGCGTGATCCCGACCACGTGCTCGGCCAGGTTGCCGATCAGCGGGATCAGGATGATGCCGATGAAGAACTCGCTGATGCCCAGCGAGGCCACCGCCGGCTCCAGGGTATGGACCAGGATCTCGCTGGTTACGGTCAGCGCCGCGGCCGAAACGAGCAGCACGCCAAGCGACATCCGCCAGCTCCACTCGGGCGGCTCCTCGGGCTCTTGGGCGGTGGTGGACGACTCCGGCGAGCGGAGGAAGAACCAGGTCTGCGCCGCGTAGGTGACCAGCAGCAGGGTGGCCACCCCGATCGTTAGCGCCTCAATGCTGAAGAATTCGGGATCGCCCGGTCCCGTCCCCTCGCCGCCGCCGATCAGGAAGGCGAAGGTGGCCGGGATGACGAGGCCGATGGTGGCCAGGATCAGGGACGCGGCGTTCATGCCCGTCACCTCGGCGTCGTAGCGCTGCACGCCGTTCTTCAGGCCGCCCAGCAGCAGCGAAGCGCCCAGGACCAGCAGCAGGTTTCCGACGATCGAGCCGGTGATCGAGGCGTGGACGATCTCGATCTTGCCGTCCAGGATCAGGAAGGCGGCGATGATGATCTCGCCCACGTTCCCGACGGTGGCATTCATGATGCCGCCGATGCGCGGGCCGGCCGCAGCGCCCAGCTGCTCGGTGGCGTGACCCAGGGTGAAGGCCAGGCCAAGGATGGCCAGGGCGGCCACCCCGAAGGTGATCGTCTCGTCCACGCCCGTGAAACGCATGGCCACGGCGGCCAGGGTGCCGACCGCCGAGACGCCGTAGGCGATCCGCTTCACCATACCGTCGATGGTAGCGCGGGCTCAGCCGGACGCGAAGGCGCGCTGGATGGCGGCGAGCGCGCCGCCGGTCGCCCTCGGGCTGGATCGCCTGCGCCGCTTCCAGAGTGACGTCGAGGGACGGCGAGTGAGGGTCGCTCCCATATTGCGGACCTGAAGGTCGGAGGTTCGAGTCCTCTCGGGCACGCCATGTTCTCTCTCAGCGGCAGACCATGGTTGCCGCCGCGCGCCCCGTGGGGAATCCGCGAAACCGCGTCCGTACATACCTGTGTACGGGGGAATCGTCGCCGGACGCAACCGTTCCAGGGGAGAGCACATGCGCGCGAAATTCCTGACCATCGCCACGACCGTTCTTGCCGCCGCCGTTCTGGCCAGCTGCAGCAACGCGGGCTCATCGCCTTCTGAAGCAGCACCATCGCCTTCGACCGCGGCTCCATCTGAAGCCGCTCCATCGGCCTCGGCTGCCGCTCCATCGGCCCCGGCCGGAGAAGTGACCGTTGAGGCGACCGAGGTGGGCAGCCTCGGAACCGTCCTGGTCGCCGGCTCGAACGGGATGACCGTCTACACCTTCACGATGGACGTCAAGGACAGCGGCACGAGCAATTGCACCGGCGATTGCCTCGTCAACTGGCCGGCCCTGACCGTTCCTGCGGGTGTGACACCGAGTGGTGGAACCGGGGTGTCCGGTACGCTCGGGACGATCACCCGCGCCGACGACGGCACCATCCAGGTTACCTACAACGGGCTGCCGCTCTACTTCTTCATCGGTGACGAGGCCCCTGGTGATTCAAATGGCGTGTACACCAATTGGGAGGCGGTCACGCCCTGACAAATCGACGAGGTCCGCGTGCATGCCGTTGCGGCTTGCACCTGAGTCTCACGATGGTGAGAGAAGGAGGCCCTTCGGGGCCTCTTTCTCGTTTGAGGGGTTGACTATCACGTCGGAGCGTGTACAGTACCCGAAGGTTATATAACCAAGAGGTGATGGACACGCAGCAGGACGCACTCAGCACGACCTTCGCGGCACTGGCCGATCCAACGCGCCGGGCCATCCTGGCTCGCCTCGCTGAGGGGGAGGCATCGGTGAAGGACCTGGCTGCGCCATTTGAGATGAGCCAGCCGGCCATCTCCAAGCATCTGCGGGTGCTGGAGCGGGCAGGGCTGATCGAGCAGGGTCGGCAGGCGCAGTGGCGACCGCGTCGGCTGCGGGCAGGCCCGCTGCGGGACATCTCTGAATGGGTCAACCAGTACAGGCGCCATTGGGAGGAGAGCTTCGAGCGGCTGGATTCCTATCTACGCGAGCTGAACGAAAGGCAGGAGCAAGGAAATGGAGACGACGATGACCGACACTCGAATCGACCGAGGTAGCACCGACACCACGACTATCTACTCAGAGGGCGGCGACCTCGTCTTCGAGCGCACCTTCGACGCGCCGCGCGAGCGGGTCTGGAAGGCCTTCACCGATGCTGACCAGGTCCCACGCTGGTGGGGTCCGCACGGCACCACGACCACGGTCGCCGAGATGGATGTACGGCCGGGCGGCAAGTGGCGCTACGTCAGCAGCGCACCCGATCGCGACGAGGTGGCCTTCTACGGGGAGTATCTGGAGATCGACCCGCCCAACGGCTTCAAATGGACCTTCATGTTCGACGTGGAGGGGGTCGGCCCGCAGGGAGGCCCGGAGACCTTCATCCTCGAAGAAGTCAACGGGAAGACGAAGGTCACCTCCATCGGCCACATGGGGTCGCCCGAGATCATCGAGGGCGCGCTGGCGACCGGCATGGTCGGTGGTGCGATCGAGACCTGGGACCGCCTCGAGGCCCTGCTCGCCAGTTAGTCCTGCAGGTGCGCCTCGAGGAAGTAGAGGTACTTGTCGGCGCATCGGCTGATCTCGGTGAAGAGATCGGCGGTATTGGCGTCGCCGAGCTTGTCGGTCGTGTCGATCGCCTCGCGGGCCGAGTTGGTGAAGGCCGCGAGCCGCGTGGCGACCGCCTTCACGTATTCCATGCTGTCGGTGATGTCGGTAGGGAACTCCGGCAGCGTGCTGCTCGAGGCAGCCATCCGCACGGTGCCGCCTGCGTAGCCGCCCAGCGCAGTCACGCGCTCGGCAAACTCGTCGACCCACGCCGCCGCCTCGCCGGCGACGTCGTCGAACAGCTTGTGGAGCTGCCAGAAGTCGGCGCCCTTGACGTTCCAGTGCGCCTGCTTGGCCTGGCTCCAGAAGTCGGAGGCATCGGCCAGGTGCTGGTTGAGGAGCTTGATCGCCTTGGCCCGATCGGCGGCGGGAAGGTCGACGCTCGTCGTGAACGAGCGGGTTGCTGCTTTGGTGGTTGGCATGTCGAGCATCATCGCTGCCGATGATTTCGAGGACACCCTATCGGACGGAGGTCCGCCTCTTAGATCCGATGCACCGTCCGTCGCGGGGACGGTCAGTCAGCGCGGGACAACTCCTTGGCGGACGCTGCCGCGGCCAGGTCGTCGGCGGCCTTGCGGGCAAGGAAGATGGACCGATAGGACTCGTCCGACGTGGCGGAGTCGCCCGAGCGCACCTGCCATCCGCTGAGCTCGGGGACGTACACGATCTCGAACCCGGCGCGCTCTTCGGACGGGTGATCACCCTTGGCGACGAGGAGCGCTTTGCGACCGGCCGGCGTGCTGGAAGCTCGGATGCATCGGCCACACCGGGAGGTGACAAGCCCGTGGGGGCAGGTTCGACAGGAAGTGCACTCTTCGGTGCGGAATCCGTGGATGCAGGGGTCCGTCATGGCGTCCTTCGTGGGGCCCCAAGGGTACCACTTCCGCGCCTTGACGCCGATCGTGTATCATTTCGAAAACGTGTTCGATAGGCGCTCCGGTCCGCGGCCGCGGCTTCAACCCCGTCCCGATCCCGATCCAATCCTTTGCCCTGACCGGGCCCCGCATCTGAAGCGGGAGGGCCTCGTCAGGAGCTCTCATGTCCTTCTCCACGCTCGGGCTTGCGCCCGGACTGCTCCGCGCCGTCTCAGCGCAGGGCTATACCGAACCAACTCCCGTCCAGCGCGAGGCGATCCCGTTCGTCCTCGCCGGACGCGACCTGCTGGCCGGCGCCCAGACCGGCACGGGCAAGACGGCCGCCTTCGTGCTGCCGATGCTGCAGCTGCTCGCCACGACCCCACCGCGTACCAGTGGACGGCCGCGCATCCGCGCGCTGATCCTGGTCCCCACCCGGGAGCTGGCGATCCAGGTCGAGGAGAGCGTCCGCGTCTACGGCTCGAACAGCCGGCGCTCGACCACCATCTACGGCGGGGTCGGCTTCCCCGGTCAGCTGCGCGCGCTGCGCAACGGTCCGGAGATCGTCGTCGCCACTCCCGGTCGGCTGCTCGACCACTCGCGGCAGGGGACGATCGACCTTGGTGCGGTCGAGATCCTCGTCCTCGACGAGGCGGATCGCATGCTCGACATGGGCTTCATCCGCGACATCCGCTCGATCATCGGCCTGCTTCCACCCCGTCGACAGAACTTGCTCTTCAGCGCCACCTTCTCGAATGAGATCCGCGCTCTTGCCGAGGGCCTGCTCGATCGGCCGGCATCGGTCCAGGTCACGCCGCGCAACACGCCCACCGACCTGGTGCGCCAGGTCGTGCATCCCGTCGACCGCGCTCAAAAGCGGGAGCTTCTTTCGCACCTGGTGCGCACCCATGCGGTCGATCAGGCGCTCGTCTTCACCCGCACCAAGCACGGCGCCGATCGGCTCGCCAAGCAGCTGCTCGAGGATGGCATCGCCACCGCCGCGATCCACGGCAACAAGTCGCAGCCGCAGCGTGTGCGCGCCCTCAACGACTTCAAGGCCGGACGGGTGACACTGCTGATCGCCACCGAGGTGGCGGCTCGCGGCCTGGATATCGAGCAGCTGCCGCACGTCGTCAACTACGAGCTGCCGATGGTCCCCTCCGACTACCTGCACCGCATCGGCCGCACCGGCCGTGCCGGGATCGAGGGTGACGCCATCTCCCTCGTCTGCATCGACGAGGCACCGATGCTGCGCGAGATCGAGCGCCTGCTCGGCCAGCCCATCCCGTCGGAGGTCGTGCCTGGCTTTGCCATCGATCCATCGATCCGTCCCGAGCCGATCCGCCTCCGCAGCGCTGGCGGCGGCCGTCCGCAGGGATCACGTGGACTGCGTCGTCCCGCCCCAGCCGCATCGGCCAATGGCTGGCGGCCACGTCCCGGCAGGCGGCCACACCGTCGCCCGACCGGGTCGGGATCAGGTCAGCGCAGCGGCTCCTGGGTAAGTCTCCCCGGCGAGCGAACGCACCGCTAGATCCAGCACCACCCCAACGGTGGCGGTCCCCGGTCGATCTCGTCGTCAGGCAGCGTCAGGGTCGGGGCTCCCGGCCGGCTGCAATCGGTGAACCAGACTCGGGATCGCCACTCATCCGGAGTCAGGGGAGCGGCGGTCAAGATCGGATAGAAGAAGGCGAACGAGACGGCGATTGCGATCGCCCCCAGCCCGATTGCCATCCGCCCCGGCAGGGAACTCCACGCCAGTGCCGCCCACAGGCCGAGCGCTGCGTACAGGAACGGGATCGTCGGCAGCAGGTACCAGATGAAGACCTGCGAGCGTGAGCCCGAGAGGACCAGCCAGGGGAGATGGGTCGAGAGCGCCGCCACGAGTATTACGACCTCCGGACGGGCCAGGGGGGAACCGGATCGCAGCAACCGCACCCCGGCTGCCACCAGCGCGACGCCTCCCGGCCACCAGGTCAGCGGGTTGCCGATCGCCAGGACCTCGCGGTACGCGCTCCCGTCCAACGCCCACGAGTAGGCGACCGGGCGCTTGAGCAGGATCCACGACCATGGCGCCGACTCGTACGCGTGGTCGCCTGCCAGGCCGACGTGGAAGCGAAGCATCGCCAGCTGATGCTCCAGGATCTCCCGCCAGGCTGATCCCTCGCGCCAGGGGAGCGCAACCAGGTCGCCGTCCACCCGCCCGGCGTACGAGGCGACGTAGACGATCAGCGGCACCATGCCCAGCAGCACCAGCGACGGGCCCGCCTCGCGCCGGAACGAGTTGCCGAGGGCCGCCCGCCAGCCGCGGCGCGAATCCTCGCCCGGCCGGGCGGCGGAGGCCGCGACCTCCCAGGCAACCAGCAGCAGCACCAGGCCGATCGCCACGTAGCCACCCGACCACTTGACCGCCACCGCCGATCCAAGCACGAGGCCGGCTGCCAGCCTCCAGGGCCGGCCCAGGGAGAGGCGTTGGAGCCAGCGCGGCGCGCCAAGGTCCTCGCCTCGCGGCCCGCGTCGCCGGCCCCCGTCCAGCACCACGCACAGGACCACGGCGATCACGAACATGGCCACGAACGAGTCGAGCATGGCGACGCGCGATTGCACGAGGTCCAGGAAGTCGGTGGCCAGCAGGGCGGCGGCGGCTGTGGCGCCAACCGTCGCGGCGGTGCGCGATACGTGCCCCGCCAGCAGCCTGCGCACCAGTGCGTACAGCAGCGCCACGCTCAACGTGCCCGCCACGGCCGAGGCGATGCGCCACCCGAACTCGTCGTAGCCGAAGAGCCGGATGCCGATCCCGATCAGCCAGTTGCCGAGCGGCGGATGGGCACCGCTCACCAGGTCGTCGATCCCGCATTGGGCCGTGTCGATGACGAAGCGGCAGGCGTTGCGCGCGTAGAAGATCTCGTCGAAGACGAAGCCAGCCGGAGTCGTCAGGCCGACCAGCCGCACCGTCGCAGCGCCAACGGCGACCAGCGCCATGGCCACCCAATCGCGGCGTGCCCAGGCCGGCAGTTGCTGGATGGCTGGACCCCTTTCGAGCTGCCAGGGAGCGCGGCCCGTCGGTGGCCGCCGGTCCATGCTAGCGGGCGCGGAGGCCCGCGGACGGGCTGCTAGACTCCGAGCCGTGAACTACGAGCTGTACATGGCCGAGGCGATCGCCGAGGCTCGCCGGGGCGCCGAGGAGGGGGAGAAGCCGATCGGCGCGGTGGCAGTCCTGGACGACGCCATGATCGCCCGCGACCACCGCCGCATCCTCCTCCAGCGCGACCCGACCGCGCACGCCGTGCTGCTCACGCTCCAGGCGGCGGCGCGCAAGCTGGATGCCAAGCGCCTCCCCGAGGTGACGCTGTTCACCACCCATGAGCCCTGTGCCATGTGCGTGGGCGCGCTCCTCGAGGCCCAGGTTCGGACGCTGGTGTATGCCGTGCCGGACCACGAACGAGGCGCCGCCGGTGGCGCCGTGCAGCTCGCGCGCGCCCCCGGCATGCCGCACCAGATCTCCGTCATCTCCGGCGTACGGGAGGACGAGGCGCGCCGCCTGCTGGCCATCGCCCAGGCTCCGGCCTGACCCTCCGCTGCTAGACTCCCCAGCCGGAGAGGTGTCCGAGTGGTTTAAGGTGCCGCTCTCGAAAAGCGGTGTGCGATGAGCACCGTGGGTTCGAATCCCACCCTCTCCGCCACGCGCCGCACCCTCGGAGAGGTCGCCTAGTGGCCTATGGCGCCGCATTGGAAATGCGGTTCGGGGAAACCCGTCGGGGGTTCGAATCCCCCCCTCTCCGCCAGCCCTCGATTGACCGATGTCTTAGACCGCGGCTACCATCGCGGCGGCCGTGCTAGGTGGGGAACTAGCGGTGCCCTGCACCCGCAATCCGCTACAGCGGGACTGAATCCCCGGCCGAGGCTGATCCGCCTTCGTCTCCTACGACATTGACCGACGTTGAGAGTCGGGTCCCACGCAGCGAGAGTCCGTGAACCCCGTCAGGTCCGGAAGGAAGCAGCGGTAAGCGATCGCCCTCGGGTGCCGTGGGACGACCTGGCTGGAGCCGGTCGATGGACGTGTGTGCGGAAGCGATCGATCGACGTCGGGTGCACGGCCAATTCATCTGCTCATCGGCGACCGCGACCGAGCCGCGGTTCGGTGTACGGTTAGGAGGCCATGGTCGAACCCGCAGCCGCAGCATCTCCGGAGCCATCCGCCATCTATCGCCGATGGCGATCGCAGCGCTTCGAGGAGCTGATCGGGCAGGAGCCGATCGTCACCACCCTGCGCAACGCCGTGGCCGCCGACAAGATCGCGCACGCCTACCTGTTCGTTGGCCCGCGCGGCACCGGCAAGACCTCCATGGCCCGCATCCTGGCCAAGGCCATCAACTGCACCGAGCGCGGATCCGACGGCGAGCCATGTGACCGATGCCCCGCCTGCGTCTCTATCCGCGAGGGTCGCGCGATGGACGTCATCGAGATCGACGCCGCCAGCCACGGGCTGGTGGAGGACGCCCGCGACCTGGTGATGCGGGCGCTGACCGCGCCTTCCGAGCTACGCCGACGGGTGTACATCATCGACGAGGTCCACATGCTCAGCGCTCACGCCTTCAACGCGCTGCTGAAGCTGATCGAGGAGCCGCCACCGCACGTCGTCTTCATCCTCGCCACCACCGACACGCACAAGGTGCCGGCCACCGTCATCAGCCGTACGCAGCGCTTCGACTTTCGGCGCATCTCCGTGCCGCTGATCGTGGAGAAGCTGACGCGGATCGTTGCCGCGGACGGCGCACAGGCCGATCCGGAGGCGCTCGAGGTGATCGCCCAGCTCGCCGACGGAGGGATGCGGGATGCCGAGTCGCTGCTGGACCAGGTGCTCGCCTACGCAGGCGAGCGAGTCACGGCAGACGGCGTGCGCGAAGCCGTGGGCCTGGCCGACGAGGGCGAGATCAGCCGCTTGATCGACGCCTACCTGGCTGGCGATGCCGGAGCCGCCCTCGACCGGATCGAAACCCTGGCCGACGTCGGGCGCGACATGGGGCAGGTCGCCTCGCAGGCCGAGGGAGAGGCAAGACGGCGGCTGCTGCGATCGGCCTCCGATCCGGCCCTGGCGCGACGCCTGGCAGGCATGCTGCGCACCCTGGCCGAGGCGGCGACCGTCGGTGCCCGTGAGGGCCGTGCGCGCCTGGCGCTCGAGCTGCTGGCGGTCGAGGCGCCTCGCCCCGCCGCCGCCGTGTCGGCACCCGTTGTGGTGCCCATCGCGGCCGCTGCACCATCACCGGCACCTGCCGCGCCAGCCGAGGAGCTGCCTGCTCCACCGCCCGCGCGCGTAGCGCAGGCGCCGGCCGCGGAGGCACCGCCATCGGCCCAACCGCAACCCTCCAACGGAGACGCCCCGCCGACCGAGCTGACTGGCCTTCGGTCGCGCTGGGGCGACGTCGTCGAACGTGCGGCCCCCGCCATCAAGCCGCTCCTGCGCGAGTGCCGGCCGATCGCGTTCGACGGCGTTCGCGTGACGCTGGCATTCCCGGAGGAGCGCTCCTTCATGCGCGCCAAGGCCGCCACCCGGGCCCCGGCCATCGAGCAGCTGCTGAGCACCGTGCTGGGCGGGAGCTGGGCGATCGAGTGCGTCGCCAGCAACGTGGAGCTGGAGCCGCTGACCGTTGCCGAGGCGGTCGTCGCCAGCCCCGATGACACCGACGGCCTGGCGCTGCTGGAGGGGGTCCTGCGCATCACTGGCGGCGAGCTGGTCGAAGCCCCCGAGGTCAGATCGTGAACATCGGGCAGATCGCCAAGATGGCCCAGCAGATGCAGACCCAGATGGCCCAGGCGCAGGCCGAGCTGAAGGAGATGACGCTGGAGGCCACCGCCGGCGGTGGCGCGGTGCGGGTCGTGGTCACCGGGGCGCAGGAGGTGCGCCTGATCGAGATCGACCCGGCCGCTGTCGACCCGGCCGAGGTCGAAATGCTGCAGGACCTGGTCATGGCGGCGGTCAACGATGCCATCGCGCGGAGCAAGGAGCTCGAGCGCGAGCGGATGGCGTCGGTGGCCGGTGGGATGGGCCTCCCCGGCTTGCCGGGGCTGCCTTGAATCGGCCGGCGTGACTGGCCTGATCGCGCCGGTCGCGCGCCTGATCGAGGAGTTCAGCAAGCTCCCGGGGGTCGGACGCAAGACCGCCCAGCGCCTCACGTACCACATGCTGCGCGCCCCGGCGGACGAGGCTCGCGGCCTCGCCTCAGCCCTGGTCGCGGTGAAGGAGGAGGTCGCCTACTGCTCGACCTGCTGCAACATCACCGACCGCGGAGTCGATCCCTGCGCCTTCTGTGCCGATGACCGACGGGACGCCACGCGGATCTGCGTGGTGGAGGAGCCGCTCGACGTGCTGGCCATCGACCGCACGGGGGAGTACCGCGGCCGGTATCACGTCCTGCACGGGGCCATCAGCCCGATCGACGGCATCGGCCCGGACCAGATCCGGGCCCGCGAGCTGGTGGCGCGCGTGGCGGCCGGCGGGGTCGAGGAGGTAATCCTGGCCACCAACCCCAACCTGGAGGGGGAGGCGACCGCCATGTACCTGGCCGACCTGCTGGCACCGTACGTCCCGATGGTGTCGCGCATCGCGCGCGGGCTACCGGTCGGAGGCGACCTGGAGTACGCCGACGACGTGACCCTCATCCGCTCGCTCCAGGGTCGCCGGCAGGTTGACCGGTCCTGAGTGGTCGTTTCTCTCCGATGGTCCGATGCCCGCCGGCCTGGGACTCCACCCATGGTTCCGGCGACCCCTCGATCTGGCGATCCATGCCGACGCGGTCCTGCCCTCGAACCTGGATCCTGACGCATCAGTTCAAACAGCCTCCGGCCCCTGGGACCTGCGTGCCATTCGCGCGTGCCGGACGACCTTGATGCGACATGGCTCGCGCCAGCGGACCCCGCGGTGCAGCTGCACTGGCCCGCGATCGGCGTCACGGCCACGATGCGGGTCCGATCCGGCGCCGGCGTCTGCATCGTCGTCGCCAGCCCGAGCTCGCTGGACGCGGTCGCAGTCGAGCCACAGACCCATGCCCCGCAGGGACTGCGCCGGTTCCTGAACGGCGAGCCGGGCGGGCTCCACGCCCTCGATCCTGGCGATACGATCGGGCTGACCACCGAGCTCGCCTTCGAGGCGGCCTCGCCACGGCCCGTCGCGGCTTGACCTGCGAGCGGACGCCGCGTAGACTCCGAGATCGCGCCGGCATGCAGCCGGCAGGCGAAGGGAGAACGGCGACCCGCCCGGGTTGCACGCTCCGCGCCAAGCTTCCCATCACGGAGGCCAAGCATCGAGCGAGACCGATCCGTCGGTAACGTGACCTTAACAGCTGAAGAGTGACAGGAACCCACACGAGTCAACGGGACAAACGTCTGAACTGTGAACGGTGGTGGAGCCCTCGGGCAAGACCACTGTTTTTGTTTGGAGAGTTTGATCCTGGCTCAGGACAAACGCTGGCGGGGTGCATGAGACATGCAAGTCGAACGGGGTTGAGCGGGCTTGCTCGATCAACCTAGTGGCGGACGGCTGAGTAACGCGTAGGTGACCTACCCGGAAGTGGGGAATAACTGCCCGAAAGGGTGGCTAATACCGCATACGGTCGACGATTCGTTTCGTCGTCCAAAGGAGTAATCCGCTTCCGGCGGGGCCTGCGTCCGATTAGCTAGTTGGTGGGGTAACGGCTCACCAAGGCGACGATCGGTAGCTGGTCTGAGAGGATGATCAGCCAGACTGGGACTGAGAACGGCCCAGACTCCTACGGGAGGCAGCAGTCGGGAATTTTGCCCAATGGACGAAAGTCTGAGGCAGCAACTCCGCGTGAGGGACGAAGGCTCTCGGGTCGTAAACCTCTTTTCTCAGGGAAGATCCAAGACGGTACCTGAGGAATAAGCCACGGCTAACTACGTGCCAGCAGCCGCGGTAATACGTAGGTGGCAAGCGTTGTCCGGATTTACTGGGCGTAAAGAGCGCGCAGGCGGCTGGTCAAGTCCGATGTGAAATCTCCCGGCTCAACTGGGAAACTGCATCGGAAACTGATCGGCTTGAAGGTGGGAGAGGGTAGTGGAATTCCCGGTGTAGTGGTGAAATGCGTAGATATCGGGAGGAACACCAGTGGCGAAGGCGACTACCTGGCCTATTCTTGACGCTGAGGCGCGAAAGCTAGGGGAGCAAACGGGATTAGATACCCCGGTAGTCCTAGCCGTAAACGATGAACACTAGGCGTAGTCGGTATCGACCCCGGCTGTGCCGTAGCTAACGCATTAAGTGTTCCGCCTGGGGAGTACGGCCGCAAGGCTAAAACTCAAAGGAATTGACGGGGGCCCGCACAAGCAGCGGAGCGTGTGGTTTAATTCGTCGCAACGCGAAGAACCTTACCAGGACTTGACATGTGGCGGAAAACGGCGGAAACGTCGTCCTCCCGCAAGGGACCGTCATGCAGGTGTTGCATGGCTGTCGTCAGCTCGTGTCGTGAGATGTTGGGTTAAGTCCCGCAACGAG